>NZ_JBTHHL010000002.1:0-160523 GCF_054353895.1 Mycoplasma sp. 394
TATTGAAATTTCTTGTTTATCTTTTCAAAGAATTTCATATGAAAACAGGTATTTCTTATGAAATAACAGAAGAAAAATTAATAAATCTTATTTCTAATGTTTCGATTTCAAACAAAGTTGATATATACACAAATGAAGTTATAGAAAGTATAAGAAACGAAATTACAGGATTTAATTTCGAAGAAGGTTGAACACTTTTTAATGATTACTGTGAAACAGTAAGAAAAAATTATTAAAAAAATTCGTTTTTGCCTATGTTTAAGGCTTAAACGATTTTTTAATACATTAAAGTGGGAAATTCAGGAAAAACCGTTGAAAGAAAAGAGAATTAAGTCAAACTTTTGTGCTTTTAAAAAACTAGTTCGTTTTATGGGCTTACTAATATCAGTAAAAAATCACTTAATATTATTATAAGTTTTCAACATTGAGATGAATTTCTTATTTATATCAATACCGTAAATTTTTGCATTTGGATATCTTTTAGATAATTCAAATGTAGTTCTACCTAATCCGCACCCGATGTCTAAAATTCTTAAATTAGCAGAAGTTTTTGGAAAATATTTATATAAAACCATTTGTTCAGATGTTCATAAACCTTGTTGAGCAGTTATTGAGTAATCCCGAAGAGATTCGTCTGTATTATAATAATTTAGCAGATTATATTTATAAATTTTGATATTTGTTAGCAATATAAAAAACGATAATCCTAAAATAAAAATTGAATAAATTAAGTATGCATAAAAATAATTTGTAGATTTAAGAGTTAATGTAATAAAAATAGTTATGATAGATGGGATTAATAATCTTGCTAACATTGAATAACTATTTTGTTTTTGATAATATTTCTTTGAAAACAGTTTATATGTTTCATCATAATAATTCGGAAGCATAATACTAAAAAGAAATTGTTGAATTACATTTATGATAATATAGTAAATAGTAGATATAAATTTCGAAGATGATAAATCTACAAAAAATCAACTTAGATTAATTAAAGTCATTATCAAAATTAGCCAACTGGTATTGATATTTATTTTGACATTTTTATTATTAAGAATTATAAGGATTAGTCCTGTTACAAAAGCAACTCCAGACATTAGTATTGTTAAATAAAACATCCATTGTGAATAATCAAAATTAGTATACTTAAAGAAAGGAATTAAACCTGAATTCTTTGGATATAAAAATATTCCAATAAAAATTGATATTGATATGATATAAACCCATTTATATCATATCGGTTTTATATTTACATCAGTGTTTGTTTTTACAAATTCATAAGCTTTTTCGCTAGGTTTGCTTGAAATATAAAGAAATCCAGAAATTAAATAAGTAGATATGTTGAATAGGATTAATAAATAAAATTCCAGATACACAAAAAATAAAGAAAGTATTGGTGATATGAATATTCCAAGTGAAATAGCTATCGAAAATCCAGTATTAATGTTTCTTAACTCTTTTTGTGAACTCGCATAATGATATACAATATTTTTTAGATGAATAAATCGATATGAGTGAATTAAGGAAATTAATATATTAATAGAAAGTAATATGTAAGAAAATCAAGGTGTATGTGCATTTTTGAATATAAAAAAGAAAGCAACAAAGGGAATGATAAGTGTTATAGCACTTAAAATATCTACCAAAAATAAAGCATTTTTATCTTTTAAAAATTTTATAATTTTATTAGCAAATAAATAAATAATTAAGGCAGGAAGTTGCATTAGAATATAAAGTAGAGACACGATTCAAAAATCACCAGTAAATTTAAAGATATATAATGAACTACTAAGTTTAAATGCTTCAGAACCGATAGAAGAAAGAGAGATAGCTAATATATATTTTAATAAGTTTGACTTAAAATATTTCATATCATCCTTTCTCGAAGTATTATAATATTATACTCCTTTTGTTGTTAAACATATTTATGTATTTTTAAAATCATTAATTATATGATTTCAAGCAATTTTATGCTCAGAATTTATCTCGTTGTTTTCTTTCATATTGTTAATATAATTTTCGATGAAATTTTCAGTATTATGCAAAAGTCTTAGATAATACTTTATCGATTCTAATACACCATTTACAACTACTTGACAACCGTGTTCAAGTTTGATTTTATTGATAAGTTGATTAATTCTTTCTGTTTCATCTTGCTTTACCGTAGAAAGCAAATAAAATCTTTGGATACTAGTGTTTTTAAACTTTATGTATGAATCGGCAAGTAATATATCATTAGCTTTTATATTAAATTTAACTTCAATTGCTTCAAATAGTGAACCATCCTTATTTTTGATGATTATATCAGCAACATTCTTGGAACTTTTATCACTATTGTAGTGCGAACTAAGTGGATTTAAAATTTTGTCTTTATATCTATGATTTTCTTTTAGGATACATTGATAGATGCTATATAAAGCAATAACAGGTAGAATTGATGCACCGCGTGATTTATAATTGTAATAAAAATGTCGATTTAAAAGATTAATAATATCATCAATTGTTATTTGTGTCTTATTAGCAAAGGGATTTAAAATATTCACAGATTTTATCTCTTTTTGTTTAATACTTAATGCAAACAGAGATTTTAAATATAACCGTGGATCAATATTTAATTCTTGCACATCATATAAAATACTTAAAAATGCATTCTTGATATCTATGTTACTTATTTTACCTGGATAATCTAAATTATAAGCGAAATTTTGTTCTAAGGTTCTAGTTGTTCATCCTGATTCCTTCATTGCACCTAAAAACTGTTTTTGTTTTAAAAAAGGTGTAATATATTTTGCATCAAAACTTCTTCCACTATATCCATTTTTCATATTTGCTTGATGTAATCTAATGTCTTGGTGTGGATGTAGAATTTTATAGACTAAGGAAGTAACTAAAACTGTAAAAACCCCTTTATAACCTTCTTCGTGATCAACAATTATTTGAATATTATGTTTTTGTTTATTATTTAAATTTGTTTTGTCAACTGATGTTAAAGTCAAAGACTCTTTATAAATATTTTCTAAAAATGTTGTTATATCCATATTCTCCCTATTATTTCAAAACTGATGTATCATTTCATTAGCAATTTGCCTTATCATTGGTACACAAACACTATTGCCTATTCTTTCATATAATTTTGAAGTTGACCCGATTTTCTTAAAGTAATCAGGAAAACCCATCAGCTTATAACACTCATTTAATGTTAATTTTCTGACTTTGTTGTTATGATAAATAAAGTATCTTCCACTTTTTTCTTGCGATGTGATTGTTGGAACTGGTCCTCTTGAAGAATAAATCCGATTCACTTGTTTATGCACTCTTGATAGATGCAAGGTTTCTTTATCGATACCTTTATTACGAATCTTTTTATTTCGATACCCGATAAAAATTAATCCAGATTTTTGTATTTTTATTTGTGATTGATCTAATAATGTGTATTCATTTTGATTTAGATATTCGTTAGCATCTTTATCCAAAAATTCTTTCATTGAACTAACTGGATTGATTTTGATTTTATCAAAATCAAACACTTTCCCTTGGTTGTTTCCTACAATTACGATTCTTGCTCGATTTTGAGCGACACCAAAATCTTTTGCATTTAGAACTTTGTATGAAACAGTATATCCTAATTCAGTTAATGTTTTTTGCATAATAAAGAAGGTATTTCCCTTATCGTGTTTTAATAAATTAGCAACATTTTCTAAGATGAATGCTTTTGGTTTCTTTTCCCTTAAGATTCTAATGATATCAAAAAATAAGGTTCCACGAATTGCATCGTTGAATCCTTTTTGCTTTCCTGATATCGAAAATGCTTGACAAGGAAACCCAGCACATAGGATATCAAAATCTGGAATATTCTTAGCATCCAGATTGCTAATATCGCAACTAGGATCATCACCAAAATTTGCTTGATACATTGATGCTGCATGTGCATCAATTTCGCAAGCAAAAACACACTTGGTTATTTTACTTTGTAAACCAAGTCGAAATCCACCTATACCAGCAAATAAATCAATAAATTTTATCTCTTGCTTTTTATCCATTATTTTTATTATATCATACCAAAACAAACAAAACAAAAATTTTTCTAAATCAGATTTAAATAAAACTAACGCAAATTGCATTAGTTTTATAATCCTATTTAATTTTATCAAAGTTCATATATACTCCACCATAACTTGTGTCAATACTATAAAGTTGTGGTCAAGCTGGATCAAGTTTTGAACCAGGGATATTGTTTCTAATTCAGTCTGTATCATCATATTTTCAATAATGTGAAGCAGAGTAGTTTGGTGAAATTGATGTTGGTAAGGTTGGATCATCGGCATTTACTTTTTTCAATACTGTTAAGATGTCATTTCTAGAAACGGATTTAGCCAATAAGTCTAAATATTTAACTTTTTGATTAAAGGTAAGTCGTTTTGATTCTACAATAACATTACGAGCAAACTTCTTAGCACGTGGGTTCATAACTTCTCCAATCATGAAGTTTGCTTGTTCTTTGGTAAATAAAGTAACTTGTGGTTGATTTGTAGTTTCCTTACCAGGTTGCGGGCTAGTTACATAGCGATATCATTTTAAAGCAAGTTCTTTGTAGTAACTTCCGATATGTGAATCACCTGTTTCTAAACCAGATATTTGGGTAGGTGCTCACTCTTTGATTTTTTTACTTACATCAAAAGTAATATTTGCAGTAAGTGGTTGTGGTTTTACTTTAAAGAAGTTGTTTAATAGATATTCCTTAAAGACTTGGAATGAACGGTAGTCAAATAAAGAATTTAAGAATTTCTTTTGTGCAGCAATTTTTGCATCACCATTTGAGTTTGCAATTGCATTCGAAAGTTGTGTTTGTACATTATCTGGTAATCTAAATTGTTGTCATCCGAATAACGGATTTGATTTGGTATCAAAGAAATTACCGTTAGCAACATTAGCATCGTGATCACCTTGTTCACCAACATATGCATCAGTTTGTGAATTTGGTGAATATTTATAAATTTCATCCATAATTGCTTTAAATGCTTTATAAGTATTAGTAGAACTGTTATTGATACGGTTGTTTCAATCAGAGCGCTTATTATTATTATTAGCTGCTGTTGCATCACCAAGTTTTGCAGTAACTGCCTCAAGTGCTTCTTTTTTTAATTTTTCAAGTCTATCCTTAACTATATTTTGGAATTTAGAGACTAATGAATTATCTGTAGTAGAATCTGCTTGTGTAAGTAGTTGTGAATACATTGCATCACCATCTAAAGGAGCAATGATGTTTTTAAGTTGATTTCTTAGATTTTGAATTTGTTGTTTTTGATCATTAAATTGTGATTCATTGTATTTATTGATGATCGCTTGATATCTAAATGTTGAATAATCGAAATCTCTAATACTATTAAAAGAAACGATATATACTTTGTAGTTATTATAAAATGATGGATCTTTTGTTTTAATTACCTCTAAGTCGTGAGATAAACGATCTTTTATACCCATGAATATAGCATTAGCTTGTTCTTCAATGTCTGTTAATTTAGTGATTTTTTCATCTTGCGATAAAGTATTATCTTTTATTATTGATTCTCGCTTTTCATTTAAACTTTCAGCAAGATTTTTTAGTTCATCTGTATAAATATTAGAATATCCACTATTAGTACCTAATAATCCATGATCATTAAATGCTTTTTGTGATTTGCTTACAGCATCATTATATCTTTTTTGTTCTTCTGCTTTGGCTTTATCAGCGATTTCTTTTTTCTTAGCATCAATTTCTTTTTTTATCTCTGCTAACTTAGCACTATCTCCATCAGATATCGCTTTTTCAATTTCTTTTTTCTTAGCATCATCAATTTGTAGGATATTTTTATATGTTTGATCTTTAGTTTCACCATTACCTTGTTGATTAATCTCAGATATTCCCAAAGCATCTTTAATATCATTAATGGTATTAGTATATGATGCTTGTGCTTTATCAATGATATCTTGCTTTTCTGTATCAGTTTTAGCTTTTGATAATTCATCTGCTAATTTGCTTTTACTTTGCTCATCGATTCCATCGAGACGTTTAATAATGGTATTAGCAATATTTTCCTTATTTTTTTGTTGTGCAATAGCTAAAGCTTTTTTATTTTCGATTGTTTGTTGAGTTACATTAGTAGCATCTAATCCATCCATTAAATTATTTGATTGAATAATTTCTTTTGGTAGTTTATTAATTTCTTTTAAAGCATCATTTTTAAGTTTTTGAATTTCTGAATTTACATCAGTAACTACTTGTTGGTATTGGTTTTCGGTGGTATTATCTGAATTAACTAAATTCTTTAACGAATCATAGTTAGATACTTTGGCAGCACCAGTTGAACTAAGACGGTTAAGTTGGTTTTGTGCTTCGGTTTTCTTTTGATTTAAATAATTTGAAACCTCTGTTTTTAAATTATTTAAAGTAGATGTGTCATTATTATAAGTTGATTCATTAGCATAATCGTGATTATTTACTGCATTGTTTTTATTGGTAAAATCATTTTTCTTACTTTGATCACTTAGGCGATTTATCAATCCAGATATTTGATCTTTAAGTTCTTTTATTTCTTCACCACGTTTATACTTTTTAGCTTCATTAACAGCAGAATCTATACTATTTTTATCAGTTGCATTATATAATGAATTGTTAATTAAGTCATTTTTCTTAGATGCATATTTGCTGTCGTTTAAAATAGTATCAATTTGTGATTTAGCAGCATCAACTTGTTGTTTTAAAGTAATTGCATCATTTTTAATTTTTGTTGCAGTTGATGAATCCTTAGCATT
This sequence comes from Mycoplasma sp. 394, assembly GCF_054353895.1. Taxonomy (NCBI): domain Bacteria; kingdom Bacillati; phylum Mycoplasmatota; class Mollicutes; order Mycoplasmatales; family Mycoplasmataceae; genus Mycoplasma; species Mycoplasma sp. 394. The sequence continues at coordinate 6,793 of NZ_JBTHHL010000002.1, forward strand.
TGATAATTTAGTTTTTAAATCAGTTTGGTTACCAGATTGTAATTTATTAATTTCACTTTGAGCTGCATCGATATCTTTTTTAAGTTGTACTGCTTTATTTTTGATTGTATTATATGAATCAATGCTTTGGGTTCTATTATTTGTCAATTCACTCTGTAAGGTTGATTTTTGATTATTATCTAATTTATTAATTTCACTTTGAGCATCATTTTTAGCTTTAGCAACTAAGATTTTATTCTTTAAATTATCTAATGCATTTTCATCATGCGCATTACCTAATTCAGTGGTAAATTGTGATACTTCATTAGATGGCAATCCAGCTGAATTTAATGTATTTTGTACATCAGTAACCTTAGCTGCAACCTTAGTAATTTTTGCTTTTAATGAATCTAGTTTTGTTTCGTTATCTCCGTTTGTTGAATTTACTTGATCTTTAAAGTAAGTTTTTTGAGCATTATTTGTAAATTGTGAATCTATATAAGAGCTAACTTCATCTGATTTGGTTTTAATTCGTTTTGCTTCTTCTTTAAGATCTAGTAATTTTTGTCCGTCGTTGTTTTCTTGGGTTTTCTTGTTTTCTAAATAAGATTTTTGTGAACTACCAAGTTTATTAATTTCAGTTTGTACATCATTACGAATAGTATTTAAAGCAGACTCTGCTTGTGTTTTTTTAGCGTTGACATCAGCTACTTTTGTAAGTGAATCAATTGAATAATTATTTCGTTGTGATACAGGAAGTTTATTTATTGCAGCTTTTGCAGCATCTTTAGCAGCTTTTAAAGAATTTTTAATTTCATTAAATTTATTATCAACTTCTTGCTTTATTTGATCAAGATTTGCATTTGGTTGTTTTGCTTGATTAATAAAGTTATTTTTATCAGTATCAGGGATAATGTTTTGATTATTCACCCCATCAGCATTTAATTTTTTATTATTAATATATGTAATAGTATCATCAACTTGTTTTTTTCTTTTGGCTTTATTTTCAATATCTACCAAAGTATTTTTAGTTAAATCAGTTGATTTAAGTTGATTTTCTAAATTGGTTTTTTCTTGCGATTGTGTTAGTGCATCAACTTGTGCTTTTACAGCTAATTTTTTATCATTAAGTTTTTGATTTACTTGATTAATGATGTTATTTAAAGCACTTTCGGTTGCTTGATCATTAATTTGATTATTGGTAATATATTTATTAAGTGCTTCTTTTAATTGATTATAATCGTTATTTTCAGAAGAATCATTTGTTGCGCTTGTATTAACTTTTAACTTCTCAACAGCAGCAGATGCGTTATCCTTAATTTTTGCTAATTCGTTTTTTAAAGCAGTAGTTGCATCGGTAATTGCTTTTTCATTATCAGCCGGATGTTGGTTTGCTACAAACACTGAATCTGTTGAATTAGCATCAAAACGGTTTTTAGTTTTGGTGAATTCATTATTTAGATTATTTAAAATAGTTTGTGCTTCTTGACCCTTTGCTTGTGCGACGGAAGGATCAGTTGCTGCATTTATTGCATTTTTTAATTCATTCTTTTTGTTATTTGTATCTGCTAATTTATTAACTATTTGTAAAGCATTATTTTTAGCACTAGCAAGTGCTTGGTCATGATTTTGTTGAGCAACAGCTTGCTTTTTGATTTCATTAGCTTGTGCAACTGATGCAACATTATTAAGTTGTGATTCTAACTTAGTTTTTTCTGAATTATTTGTAGCAATTTTATCTACTTCATTTTTTGCTTGTTTTTTTGCTTCTTCAATAACTTGTTTTTTTAAATTATTTAAATCACTAATGGTGTCTTTACCAGTTGTAGAAAGACTTGAAGGATTTGAAGTAAGTTGATTGATTTCGTTTTGAACTTCGTTTTTCTTATTTGCAAGAGTTGTTGCAATAGTGTTTTCAACTGCTTTAATTTGATCTTCGGTGGTAGCATTTTGTAAGTTTTGTTGCGCTTGCACATGTGCTACGTCACCAGTAATTTTATTTAAATCATTAGTTGCTTTATCTTTAATAGTTTTTAAAGCATTTGTTGCAGCAGTTTTTTGATTATTTACATCAGCAGATGTAGTAGCATTATTTATAGCATTAATAATAGTTTGTTTTTGAACATTAGAATCTGAAAGTTTATTTGCTTCGTTTAGTGCAGATTCTTTGTCTTTTTGCAGTTGTATCTGAGTTTTGATTTCTTCGATTTTTGCTTTAGTAGGTGCTGAATCAATTTGTTTTTGTAATTTTGCTTTTTCAGAAGTATTAGTGATACCATCCAAAGAAGCTTTAGTTTGGTTCTTAAGGTTGCTAAATTCTTGGTTTATTTTGTTAGTAAAATCTGTATATGCTTTTTCGGTATCGGTTGTTTTAGCAGTATTAAATTCTGAATCTTTTTCATTACCAAAGATTTTGTTTGCAGCTTCAGCTTTTGCTTTAATATCGTTGAATTTAGCTTCAATTTTTGCTTTTAAAGCATTATATTCAGATTCTTTGTGAGCACCTTTTAAATCATTTTCAAATTGTTTACGGTTAGCTCCGTTCTCATTCACTGGAATAAATTTATTTAGTAAATTATTAATTTCTTGTTGTTTAGAATTTAGATATTCAGTAACTTTATTTTCAGCATCTTTAATAGTTTGTGGATCACTGCTTCCTGCTTGGTTTTTAAATTCATTCTTTTTATCAGTCGATACATCGATTTTTTCTACTTGTTGGTTAAATGCTTGTAAAGCAGACTGGATTGCAACGGTTTGTTCGCGATTTTTTGTAGTTACATCAGCAGATAATTGATTAAGTTCATTAAGTTTCTGATTCATATCTGCTTCAGATGTAGGATGAGTAGAAGTGATGTTATTTAATCGAGTAGTATATGGACTTTGGTCTCTTGATAAAATGCTTGAAATACTTGTTTTAATTGGATCGGCTTTTTCTTGAACCTTAGCAGTATATTCAAGTGATTTAATTTTTGCATATGTATCTGTTTTAGATGCATCCTTTAATTCTTTAATTAATTCTGCTTTATTAGATGCAGATGTAGCATTAATAGCATTTTCAGCATCAGTGCGAGCTTGTGATATTTTTTGTTCAACATTAGTTTTAAGTTGATTTAAAGCACTTTCTGTTTTAGATGTATCGTTGATAAGTTGATTATAGGTATTATAATCTGGAGAACCTTGTAGTTTATTTAGTTCAGCTAATGCAGCATTCTTAGCAGTTTCAACATCTTTAATCGCTTTATCTTTAACAGTTTTAACAACATCTAAGGTAGTAGCATTTTGTAGCTCGTTATTATATTCATTTGCTTTGCTTGCTTTATCAATATATTGTTTAGCCTCGGTTTTAGCTTGAGCTAATTGAGTATCTTGATTGCGTTTAGCGGCTTGAACTTGCGATTCGATGTTGTTTAATTTATCTAAGGTAACATCGGTGGCGTTAACTTGATTTTGGTAATTATCTTTGTTTCATAATTGATTAATTTCTTTAGTAATTTGTTCTTGTTTGTATTTGATTTGTGCTTTGTTTTTGATGTTAGATAATTCAGTATATGTTTGTTTGCTGGTATCATTTACTTCACTTGTTAATGTGGTTTTAGTAGAATTATCTTCAACTTGATTAATCGCAGCAGTAACTTCATTTTTATAGTCATTTAAAACTTTGTTTGCTTCAGCTTGGATGGTATTGATGTTATTTAAATCATTACTTTGGTCAAGTCTTTGTTTTAAATTATCGTATCTGTTATTACCTTTTAATTTTTCAATTACAGCAGTTGCTGTAGTTTTAGCATCGGTAATTTCTTTTTCTACTTTTGTTTTAACATCATTTGCTTTAGCAGATGTATCTGCTGATTTTAATTCATTTTCTAATTCAGTCTTTTTAGCAGATTTAGCAGAATCATTAAGTGATGCATTAATTTGGTTAGTAATTTGTGCTTTCAGATTTTTTAAGTTAGTTTCTTCAAGTTGTCTTTGTGTTTGAATCTTGTCATAAACTTCTTTAATCTTTTCAAGTTTATTAACAAATACTGAACCGGTATTAGTTTGATTATATGCATCATTTAATTCTTTGGTAAATTCTGCTTTTTTGCTAGCATCTTCAACTTTATTGTTAAGGGTTTCTGCATTTTGTTTTAATTTATCTTGAGCTTGTTTTAGAACATCATCAATTTGGTTGACAGTAGATAAATCTTTGGTAGCAGGGGTAGTTGAACTGGTAGACCCACTTCCAGGTATTGTTGAACCACCTTGTGAACCCCCAGAACCTTGAGTTGCTGCAGTAGGAACAAATTTTTCAGCTGTTTGCAGTTTTGTATCAAAATCTTTTGCATCGGTTGCATCTAAACTGTTATCGATTTTGCTTTTATATTGTGCAACAACTGATTTAAGGTAATCTGGGATAATAGTATTTTTAATTCTTAATAAATCTTCATCAGTTCGAGCATTTTTAACTTGTTCTTGAAGTTCGTTATACTTATTAAGATGACCTGGGTTTTCATTATTTCGATTAGTAGGTTGAATCTTTTGGGTAATTTCTTTTTGTACTTCATCGCGAATGCGTTTTAGTTCAGTATCAATTTTTTGTGAATCCTCTTTTAGTTTAGAGATTTGAGTTTGGTTATCAATAGTTTTTTCAATTTCGGTTCTTACACTATTAGAACTATTTAAAACATTTAATTTTTCTTTAACTTGCGCTTTTAAAGCAGTAACTTGATTACTTTGATCTGTAAGTTTACTATTAACTTCAGTTTCGACTTTTTGTAAACTTTCTGCATTTTGAGCTTGATTTAAATCATTTTGCAGTTTTGCTTTATCAGTACTTTCTTGAATTGTATCAATTAATTTTTGAATACCTTCACGAGTCTTTTGATTATTGATTTTAATGCGTTCTGCATCTAACTCTCCCATATTAGCAGCATTATCAATTGCTTTTAATGCAGCATCTTTAAAACTTTGATCACTTACCCCTGTTACACTTTGAACTTTTTGATTATTATCAGTATATGTATATCCATTTAATAGTTTTTTTAAATCAGTTTGTTCATCTGAGAAGATTTTAGCAGCTGTATCTTTAATTTGTTTATATCCACTTTCACTTTGGGTACTATCAAGATTACCTTGTTCAGTCTCTCTAGATTGTCTACCAGTAAGTTTATCAACTTGAGTTTTTGCTTCAGCCTTTTTAGCATCTAAGAATGCTTTGATTTTAGCCATAACAGCAGCAACATCCTCGTTGCTTCGAGCATCATTGATTAATTGTGCATATTCATCTTTGGTTGCTTTTGATTCATCCAAGTCGATATTATTATTAGCAGCAGTTGCAGCATTAATTTTTGGTTGTAAAGCACGGTTATATGCATCCTTGGCTTCCAAGTTCTTGATTACTTGATTCAATGCATCTTCGCTTTGTGCTCCATTGATAGATACATTAAATGAAGTCTTTTGTTCAGGGAAAAGTTTTTTAGAATCTAAGGTTGCTAAAACTGCTTCTTTATGAATTTGTAATTGGATTGCAACTTTAGCATCGTTTAAATCTTGAATGGTTGCTGCAGTATTAACCATTTGATTCAAGACACTTTTTTGTTCGTTGTTTGTAACGGATGAAAGTAATCCTAAATCATTTTGTTTTTGTCCTTCAAAAGCAGCATTCATTTCAGAAATATAGTCAAGAATTTGTTGCTCTTTAATTTTTGATGTATCCATAGCAGCTTTAATATCAGCATATTTTTTATGCATTGTATTATCACCGATTAATTTAGCGAGGGTAGCATCATATTCTGAAAGTCTAGAATTTATTTTATCTGAAACACGATCACGTTGTTGTTTTGAAATGGATTGGGTAGTTCAGTGTTCGGAAGTTATGATGTGATCAGCATCGGGGTTATTCAAACGGGCTACATCGGCTTTAGTATCAGCATTATAAGCAACTAACTTAGCATCAATGTCATTATTTACTTGATTAATTTGTGTTTGATTATCAGCAGCAGCTAAAGCATCTTTTAATGATTTATTATCAGCAGCAACAACATTGATTACATCATCGATTCGATTCGATACTTGTGCTTTAGCATCGTTTAAACGAGTAATTGCGGTTTGTTTAGCTGCAGCAATAGCTGCTTGTGTTGTTGCAGCATCAATATCACGGATAAGACCTTCGTTGTCGTTAAGTTTTAATGCTTGTGATTTTGCATCATCTTTTAAAGATTGTAAATATGCATCAACTTCTTTGATAACACCATCAACAGCTACTTGAGATTGCGCAGCTTGGATTTTTTCTTTAAATTCATCAAGTTTTGGGCCTGCTAATAAACGAGCTTGTGTATCTTTACGAGCTTGTGTTTTTTTGTTAGCTAATTCATCTTGTTCTAAAGCAATGGTATTTTTGATGGTTTTAAGCATATCACGAGCATCTAATAAACCTAAGTCAGGTTTATTTGCACGTTTATTGAATAAGTCGATATTTTCTGGTTTATATAATTTCTTGATTTGTTCTTTAGTTTGTGCTACTAAATTAGCAATTTCATTGTGTTCAGATTCTATTTGTTGGTTAATTTTATCTAAAATTGCATTTGCACCTGGAGTATCTTCATTTGCTTTAGTTGCTTCTAGTTCCTTAGCTAATTCAGCAGCTTTTTGTGGATCTTGTACATTTTGTAGTTGTGCATCAGCAGCATCATGAGCGTGCTCATATGCAATAGATTTATTAATTTTATCTAAAACATTATTTAAGTCTTTAATGGTATTTGAATTAATGATATCTTGTGCATATTTAGCTTTTTTGTCAGTATCTTTAAGACCAGGATTTGCTGTGCTTCCATCTCCATCTAATGTATCAATAACTTTATCATGAACATCTGAGAATGCTTTGTTAGCTTGATCGATAACATTTTGGATAGCGGCTTCAACTTGTGATGCACCAAAAGAAGATTCTAAATTTTGCTTTAAATCTCCGTTATATTCAGTTAATCCACCTTCGGTGCGAGCAATAGCTTTTTTAGCTTGATCTTTAAGTTCGTTAATATATGAATCAACTTGATCAGAAATAGTTTTAATTTCTTGTGGTGTTTTAGCATTAGAAAGTTGGTTATATAAATCTAGTTTTTTTGGATTAGCATTCGATAATAAACCTAATTTATCTTTAGCAGCAGTTTTGGCAGCCGCTAGTGCTGCATCTTGGTCTGCTAAGGATTTATTAATTTGCTCTGCTAAAGCAGCGCCAGAAGCAGCATCAGGCAGTGAATTTATTTTGTTTAAAAACTCTTGTTTTGCTTTTGGATCGATGATATTATCAGCTAGGCTGTTTAAATGTGATTGTTCGTTTTGTAATTTAATTTGATTATCAATTGAACCTAATAAATCGTTTGCAGCATTTGAATCATTGACATCAACTAATTTATCACGAAAAGCAAGTTTTTTAGCAGGATCGCTAATTCGATCAATTAAAGCACCAATTTGTTCTTTTTGTGAATCAAGTTGGTTTTGTGCATCAATACTATTAGTAATTTCATTACGGATTTTAGAAAGATTATCAAAAATGGTATTTTGATTATCAATTGTCTTTCCGTTTGAATCACTTGTAGCATTTTTAAGGTTATTTAATAATTCTGCTTTCTTCTTAGGATCTTTGATGTATTTATTAATAATATATTCAAGTTGTCCGTTGGTAAGTTTATTATCTGATTCAAGTTTGTGGTAGTTTTTAATATCTGAAATTAATCCTGCTAATTCAGCATTGTTAGTTACTTTTAATAAACGATCTTTAAATTCTGCTTTTTTAGTAGCATTTTCAATTTGATCGATTCCGGCTTGTGCTACTTTTTTGTTTTCTTGGAAGTTATAAATATCTTCAATTTTTTCCTTAGCATCTAAAACTGCTTTAAAGGCTTGATTAGTGGTTTTATCATTAGGATCAAAAAGTTTTTCAGGATCAAATTGTGCTGAATTTATAGTGTTATATTCTTTAGCCACTTTGGCTTTGTTTTCATCATCTAATTTATTGTAGTATTCTTTAGCACGCTTTTTAGCTTCTTCATAGTTATCAACGGTGTTTGCTTTTTTAGATAAGTCTAAATAGTCTTTTGCTATAGCGTTAGGATTATTATTTAAATCAGTGAGTTTGCTTTGTAGTTCTTTTTTAAATTGACTAAATTCACCATTAGGATCGATTTTATTAATATCATCTTGGGTATTATCTTTAATTTTTTGGAAAATACGTTCTGCTTCTAATTCTAAATCAACTACATCTTTTTGGGTTTTAGCATCAACAAGTGCAACATCTAAACGGTTTTTATTGTCATAATCACCATCTAGTAAACGAATTTTGGTTCTAGCTTCTTTTTTAGCAACATTTAATAAATCAAGTGCTTTTTGTCCTACCTTATTAATATCTTCTAAGGTATTAGCATTATTAAGTTCGTTTAAAAGTTCATTTCTAGGTGGATTATTCAGTGCTTCAATTTGAGCACGTGCAGCATTTCTAGCATCTTCAATTGCTAAAACACCTTTTAATTCAGTTTCAATGTTATCTAAATCTGATAAAAGGTTAGCATTATCAATATCATCAAGATATCTTTGTTTAATAATTTCAGGTAAATTTGAATTATTAACTCTGTCTTTTAAAATTTTCTTTTTAGAATTTAACAATCCTTCAACCCCAGAAATTGCTCTAAGTTTATTTTCTATTTGTTTTTGGATATCAACAAGTTCTGGGATGTTTCCAGCTTTATCAATTTTATCTGAAAAATCTTTTTTAGCAGCTTCATCATCAAGAGCATTATTTAACTCATGTACTTGTTTTCTTAAGTCTTCTAAATCACGGTTTTCTTCTGAATCTAAGATTTCATCTACTTTTTTATTAATGGTATCAAGTTGTCCACCAGGTAGTTCATCACCTGGAGCTAATGTAGTCATATCTTGATATACATCATCCCTTTGGTAGATATTTTGAATTTCTTTTGCTTTATCAGCAACTAACTGAGTTTTATCTAATAAAGTAGATAACTCACGTAATTTTTCTTTATCATCCCCTGCTCTAGCACGTAAATCTAAAAAGTTATCTTGTATTACTGATGGAAGTTTAGCAATCTTAGCATCAACGCTTTCTTTTAGTTTTGCTAACTCTTTTGCTTGTTTATCAATTAATTCTTTAAGACGATCAATTAAAGGTTGTACTTGCTCTGGTTTGGTTGCTTGTGCAGCCTGAGCAATAAGTTCATCCTTTTCCTTAGAATCATTAAGTTTTGGAAGTAATTTATCAAATTCAAGTAATTTATCAAGAGCATTATTAAAAGTAATCAAATCATCAAGATTGGTAAAAGTAGTAACCTTAGAATCAAAATTCACAAGTTCATTTAATTTGTTATTTACTGAATTAACTGCTGCATCGGTGATTTTCTTATTTATTTCTGCAAGATATTCAAATTGTCTTGGGGTCTTATATGTAGTTGGTAATTTAGATAAATCTGCAAAAAGCAGCCTCTTAGTTTCATCAGAGATGTTTACCCTTTTTATATCATTTAAAGTTTTATTATATAAGGTTTTATATTGATCACTTGCTTGTTTGCGATCATATAAAATTCCTATTGTTAGTCCTGTGACAGTTGTAGCGGCAACTGCAGCAGATGAAACAAAAATTATTCCTTTTCTTTTGTTAGTCATAATTTCTTCCTTTATATTTTACTTATTTAATTTTGTAGTTTTTGTTATTTTTATATATGTTGACTGTATAAAAATTTTATAACAAAAAACACACAATAAATTCATAGAATAAAATTATACTCTCTTATATATATATATATATATATGGTAAAAAATTTTTTAGTGCTATAAATTCAAGTAAAAAGTTAATTTTTAAAGAATGTCAAAATCCAAAAATGCTTATGTTGTGTATTTTAAAAACAAGCAAAGATATTAATTTTACTTGTTAATAAAGTTGTTAATAAACAAAAATTAACTCAGATAAATGATATCAAATTTTAGTATAAACAAACATTATTAAAAACACAACCATAAGTTGTGTTAATTACTAAATTGTGACTGATATAGATTATTATAAAAGCCTTTTGCATTTAGAAGTTCTTCGTGTGTTCCACTTTCGATAATCTCTCCGTCATTTACTACTAATATCAAATCAGCATGTTTAATGGTGCTAAGTCGATGTGCAATAATAAATGAAGTTTTATATTGCATCAGATGCAGCATTGCTTTTTGAACAATCTGCTCAGTACTTGAATCAATATTAGATGTAGCTTCATCCAAAATTAAAATATTACGATTTGATAAAATTGCTCGCGACAAAGAAAGCAGTTGTCTTTGACCTTGTGAAATATTCATTCCATTATGTTCAATTTGTGTTTGATATCCTTTTTCCATATTTTGGATAAAGTGGTGTGCTTGTGTCATTTGGGTTGCTTGTTCAATTTGTTCCATACTTGCATTTGGATTGGTCATTTTAAGATTTGCTAAAATAGTTTCATTGAATAAAAATGAATCTTGTAGCACAATAGTTAAGATGTCTTTCAAGTCTTTTGAATTGATTTCCTTTAGCTCATTTCCATCGATTTTAATGCTTCCTTGTTGGTAGTCATAGTATTTTGAAATTAAGTTAATAATTGTGGTTTTACCAGCACCAGTTGGTCCTACAATCGCAATAACTTTTCCATGCTCAGCCTTAAAGGAAGCACCTTTAAGTTGGTAATTAGAAGAATTTGGATTATATTTAAAGAAAACATTATCAAAAACAACTTCCCCTTTCACTGATGCATAACTAACGGTATTGTTTTGATTATATTTATATGCTGCAAACGCGTATGGATCATTTGTGTTAGTTTCAATGAATTTTTGCTCATTTTGATCAAATCTGATTTTAACAATGCGAATTTTTTCATTTTGATGTGATTCAATTGGTGCATCTAAAATTCGGATAACTCTGGTAGTTGCTGCAATTCCGACTTGTGCTTGAAATACAGTTCCTAATACCGCTTGAAAAGGTCCCATAAAGTTTCAATTCAATGATGTATAAGTAAAAATTAATGCAGCAGTTGCTTTTCCATCCACCCCTGCACCTAACCCAGGTACACCTAAAACAGGGACTGAAAATAAATAAAAAACTGCTGAAATGGCTGTAATAATTAAGATAATTAAGTTTGAAATCACATAATAAATAGTTTCAAGACTCTTGGTAATTAAATCACCTCGAAAAGCAATTTGACGAATTTTTTTGGTTATCTTTTTTAACTCGCTATTAATTAGTTCTTGACGGTTAAATGCATTTGTAACCTTGGTATTTGCTAACATTTCTTCGACAAAAGAGTTAAGTTCTCCAAATGCTTCTTGAACTTTGATAAAGTATGGTTGTGAACGTCTAATTACAATTGCAACTGATGCAAACATCAAAAGTGAAAACGGAACAACAATTAATGTTAAATAAACAGATACCATTGACATAACAATTATAGCAATCGAGATGTTAAATATCGCATTAATAACTTGGGTTAGCCCTTGATAAAGCGATAAAGCGATGTTATTGCAATCAACAATTAAGCTTGAAATAAGGTTCCCGGTTTTATTATTATCATAATAACTAATTGGCATTTCTAACAGCGAATGCATTAATTTGTTTCTCACCCTTGCCGCTGCATAAAAGGCAACCCTAGCATAAATGCTATTTTCTAAATAACGAAAAATGGCATATATCAAATAACATCCACCTAATCCAGCAAGAGTCAAAGCAAACTGTGTGATAGAAATATTTTCAAAAGCGATATTACCTTTTGCTAGTGGTTCAAAAAAGTGGTTAATAACAAATCCGATTAAAAAACTGCCACCAATATAAGCTAATGCATTTAAAACAGAAAATAATAATGCTCAATAAATAATGGTTTTATCTTCTTTAATAAAAGAAACTCAAACTTTAAAAGCATGTCAATTTGAATGTTTAGTCATTATGCTCCTTATTGTTGTAATTGGTTAAAGTTAACATCAGCATATCATTGGCATGTTTGTAGCAGTTCATCGTGTCTGCCTTGTCCAATGATTCTACCTTTGTCTAAGACGATAATTTTATCAGCATGCTTGATAGAATTAATTTTTTGTGAAATGATAATATTGGTGGTTTGATAATTTGTAGATAAATTATGAATAAGGTTTTTAGTAGTAATGTTATCTAAAGCACTGGTAGAATCATCTAAAATTAATATTTTTGGTTCAATTAACAAGGTTCGAGCAATCGAAAGACGTTGTTTTTGTCCACCGGATAAGTTTTTGCCACGTTGTCCTACAACATGATCAAGTTTATCTGCAAACGAATTAACAAATTCGTTTGCACATGAAGAATCGAGTGCTTTTTGAATTTGTAGTTCATTAGCATCTTCTTTAGCAAAAAGTAGATTAGACTTAATGCTACCTGAATAAAGTAAAGCATCTTGGTATACAATCCCAACATCTTTACGGATTTGGTTGGTATCAAAGTTATTAACTTCTTGGTTATCGATTAAAATATTTCCGTCAGTATATTGCATATTTTTAATCAATAAGTTTGCTAAGGTAGATTTTCCAGCACCAGTTGGTCCGATGATTCCTAAGGTTTGACCTGCATCAATTTTAAAATTAATATCTTTTAAAACATAATCTTCAGATGTTTGAAAATATTTAAAATTCAAGTTTTTAAATTCAATGCTGTAGCTGTTTTTATCGTTATTTGTATTAAGATGTGTTGGAAATACTTTATCCGAACTTTTAAAGTTAAAGACATATGAAATTCTTTTAGCAGAAACACGAGCGCGGAAAAAAGTTCCTAAAAATTGACTAAAACTACTGATACCAAGTGCGATAATAAATTCATATTCAATAAATGTATTAATCTTAGCAATTAATTGTGGGATATTAGTATTTGGATTTTTTTGAGTTGTCACAAATGCAACAGCATAAATAATAATAATTATTAAGTTAGTAATAAAGAAAAAAGCTGGCATTGCTAATGAAAAGAGTGAAAAAATTCCGCGTTCATTAACTTTTCATTTATTGGTTGCTCTTTGATATTTGCTATATTGTTGCTCTTGCAGGTTATATGCTTTAATAAATCTGATTCCTAGGATGTTTTCATCAGATTCTTTGGTAATTGCATCTAAGTTTTTACGGTTTTGCGCAATTAATGGTCGAACAAATTTAAAGATAAAATACATTACAAAAACTAGCAAAGGAATTACGGCAATAATCGCTCATGTTAAAGGAACATCAGTTAAAAATGCAAAAACTAAACCAGCAATGATATAAAAAGGAGCTTTAACTAAGGTAGTGCTTGCTCCAACTAAAAACTCTCAAAAGACTGCAACATCGTCGTTGATCCGAGTGATAAGACTTTCTGGTGTAATTTGTGCAATTTCTTTTAATGATAACTTTTGGTATTTAGCAAACAGTTTATCGCGATAAAAATTTGATGCTCTTTCTCCTGATCAGACAATGATTAAAAGACCCATCATTGATACAAAAGAAGAAAAAGCGATTAATCCTAAGGTAACACCTAAAAGTAGACCTAATGTATTAGAAAAATTTGTAGATTGATAAATTATATGATTGAAAAGTACTATGTGATATGTTCCACTTTTATTAATCAACAGAGGTAAAAATTGAGCAATAAAAATTGGAATAAACATTGTTATAATTACATTTAATAAGATTAAAGATACTCCAAATCAAATCCGATTCTTCAGATTTTTCGGGAGAATCTTAAACATAGATATCATATTACCCCCTATTCTTAATCATCTCATTCGAATTCAAAACCATAAATTGCAACGATATCACCTTTTTGGATGTTGCGACGAATTAGTTCATCTCATACACCGATTTTTTTAAGGATGTTATTAAAGCGAATTAAGTTATCATAAGTGTTAATAGGAATTTTATAATAAAGTTCTTCAACTTTCTTTCCACTAACATCAAAGTATCCTTTATAAGGATTTTTTACAATAAAATCTGGTTCATAAGTTATAACCTTTACTGAATCATTTTCTTCAGTAATTGTCTGAAATTGAGTAGTTGAAATAAGTTCACATAAAGCAGCTTTAACAACTTCTAAGTTCTGATGAAAAATTGCAGATATCGAAATAACTTTAACATCAGGATATTTATCCTTAAAAGATTTTAAATGCACATTAAAAGCATCTAAATCAGATTTATTTGCTATAACTAATTGTGGTTTTGATTCAAGTTTTAAATTATATGATTTTAGTTCGTTATTAATAGTTTCATAGTCTAAAATCGGGTTTTTATCTTCTGAACCAAAATCAATAATATGTGCGATGACTTTACATCTTTCGATGTGTTTTAAAAATTGAATTCCAAGTCCTTTACCTAATGCGGCACCTTGAATTAAACCAGGTAAATCAGCAACGGTAAAAGAGTTTTGATGAAATTGCACCATTCCTAATTGTGGTACTAAGGTTGTAAATTCATATTCTGCAACTTTTGCATGTGCATTTGAAATAGAATTTAAAAATGTCGATTTTCCTGCTGAAGGCTTACCTACCACACCGACATCAGAAAGAATTTTTAAGACTATATGTGCTTGGTATTTTTCTCCAGGCATACCGTTTTCAGCAATTCTAGGTGCTGTGTTTTTAGCGGTTTTAAACTTGTTATTACCACGACCACCTTTTCCACCTTTTGCTACCAAATATGCTTGATCAGCTTTGATAACATCAGCAATTAATTTCGTCCCGTTATATACCAAGGTTCCTATTGGAACTTTGACATAAGTATCTTTAGCATTAGCACCGTAAAGATTTTTTGGGCCACCCTTGACACCATCTTCTGCTGTAATATGCTTGTTTTTGTAAAAACTAAGCAAGGTGTTTTTACCTAAATCACCAACAAAATAGATGTTTCCTCCACGACCTCCATCGCCTCCATCTGGGCCACCTTTATCAACATGCGCCTCGCGACGAAAAGAGATCATCCCATCTCCACCTTTACCAGCTTGCAATAATATGCTAACTTCATCGATAAACTTTGCCATAAAATCCTTTCTTAATATTATAGTCTTTTAAAGTGTCAACTTAGGTAATTATTTTAAATATTGTTTTAATTCTTCAACTTTATTAAGTCGCTCTCATGGTAGATCGATATCATTTCTACCAAAGTGTCCAAAATATGCTGTTTTTGCATAAATTGGTTTTCTTAATCCAAGTGCTTCGATAATTGCTTTTGGTGTGAGATTAAAGGTATTAATAATTGCATTTTCAATTTTTTCTTTAGCGATTTTTTCGCTCCCGAATGTCTCAACCATAACCGAAATAGGTTTTGCTATTCCAATAGAATAAGCAATTTGGATTTCAACTTTATCTGCTAAACCTGCTGCAACAACATTTTTTGCCACTCATCGAGCAGCATATGCAGCAGATCTGTCAACTTTGGTAGCATCCTTACCACTAAAAGCTCCACCGCCATGTCGCGATGCTCCACCGTAGGTATCAACAATGATTTTACGTCCTGTTAAGCCAGTATCCCCAATAGGTCCACCGATAATAAATTGTCCGGTTGGGTTAATTAGGATGTGTTTTGGAGCATCTAAATTAAATTTTTGTAATGTTGGCAAAATGATTTTTTGCACTATATAATCTTTAAATTCGGATTCAACATACTTACTTGAATGTTGAATGCTTAATAAAACTGTATCAACACTTGTATGTTTGGGATCGCTGTAATCTAAGGTAACTTGCGATTTCATATCAGCTTTTGCTCATACAAAATCTCCACTAACTCTAAGTTTTTCAGCCACCCTGACAAGTTCATGTGCAACTGTAATCGCAAGTGGCATATAAACATCGGTTTCGTTAGTTGCATAACCAAACATTATCCCTTGATCGCCTGCTCCGATTTCATCACCTAATTCAACTCCTTGAGCGATGTCGGGACTTTGATGTCGGATGTCTGTGATAAAACTTGTTTCGTTAGTGTAATATCCTAAGGATTTTAAGATATTTTTAGCAATTTCAATAACATCAATATCAGCAGTTGCTTTAACTTCCCCTGCTATAAAGATGTTGTGTCCACTGGCCATTGTTTCGACTGCAACTTTAGCATATGGATCTAAGGTTAAATAAGCATCCAAAATCGCATCTGAAATTTGATCACAGACTTTATCTGGATGTCCTCTTCCAACTGATTCACTGGTAAATAATTTTCTCATAAAAAAAACTCCTTATTAGTTAAATAGGAGCATAAAGATGGTCATTTGCATGTTGGGATACATCCCCTGACTCTCCACCGTGTATTAAACCGGTTGGCAATGGTTTTCGTTGTCAACTACCATACTCTTTATGCTGACCATATAAAAATATATGGGTTATGCAATTATAGCAGAATTTTTAAGGAAAGAAATAATTTAACGATTTTTGTTTTGGATGCTATATAAAATAAATTTATTTTCTTTTTTATGTTATATATAGTAAAAAAAGAAAATAAAGGGATTTATACACAAAGATATTAAGATTTAATTCACAAGCAAAACAAATTAAAAATTTTGCTAAAAAAATACAACTTTTTTAATATAATAAAAAATAAAGAGGTAAATATGGAAAAAAGTTATCAAGCAATCGTTATTGGTGGTGGTCATGCAGGTGTGGAGGCTGCTTTTGCTCTAGGAAATAAAGGTCATCAAACTGCATTAATTTCATTTGATTTAAAGCGTTTAGCGATGATGCCTTGTAATCCGTCGATTGGGGGTCCTGCAAAAGGGATTATAACTCGTGAAATTGATGCATTAGGTGGAGTTCAGGGATATTTTTCAGATTTAGCGATGATTCAAATTAAGATGTTAAATGAATCAAAGGGTCCTGCTGTTAGGGCATTAAGGGCTCAAATAGACAAAGATAAATATTCTAATATTATTGCGAAAGCACTAAATGAGCATCTAAATATTGATTTAATTGAAGCGGTTGTTGAAGAAGTTTTAACAGATTCAGAAAAAAAAGTAGTTGGTGTTGTTTTATCAGATGGAAGTGTTATAAAAACAACTGTGTTAGTGATCACAACTGGAACATATATGAATTCAAGAATTTTACGTGGAGATGAAATTACTATATCCGGACCTGATAATCAAAAAACTACACCAAAACTTAGTTTATCACTACAAAAATTGGGTTTGCATCTTCAACGCCTTAAAACTGGTACACCTGCTCGAATTTATGCCGATTCAATAGATTTTTCACAAGTAGAAAAAGAAGACTTAGAAGATACTATATTGACTTTTTCAAACCGTTCTAACATCAAACTTGATAAACAAATTTCATGTTATCTTACCTATACAAATGATGCAACACACAAAATAATTGAAGAAAATATTGGTAAATCTGCTATGTATTCAGGTTTAATCGAAGGGGTGGGACCTAGATATTGTCCTAGCATAGAAGATAAAGTAATGCGTTTTCGAGATAAACATCGTCATCAAATCTTTTTTGAACCTGAAACAGCTGATGGAAGTATTATATATGTAAACGGGATGTCAACATCAATGCCAATAGATGTGCAAGATAGGATGTTAAGAACTATACCAGGATTACAAAATTGTCGCATCCAAAAATGAGGGTATGCAATTGAATATGATGCTTTAAATCCCTTACAAATCCAACCATCCTTAGAATCAAAAGTGATTAAAAATCTCTATACAGCAGGACAAATCAATGGAACAAGTGGATATGAAGAGGCAGCCGCACAAGGATTAATTGCAGGAATAAATGCTGCATTAAATCTAGAAAATAAAGAGCCATTAATTTTAAAGCGTGATGATGCATATATCGGAGTATTAATAGATGATTTGGTAACAAAAGGAACAAAAGAACCATATCGAATGTTAACATCTAGAGCTGAATATCGATTGTTATTGCGTAATGATAACCCTGACTTACGTTTATCTAAATATGGTTATCAAATCGGATTGGTTTCTAAACAAACATATGATTATGTACTAAAAAAATATCAAACCATAGATGCAAAAATAAAGCGACTGAGTGAAGAATTTTTATCTTCAAAATCACAATTAGCACAAAAATATGGAATAGAAAATGGAGTTTCAATGTTAAAAGTTTTAGCCCGTCCAGATGTTAAAGCAGAAGAAGTACTAGGTGATTTCGAATTCAAAAATGAACTTACTACCATTATCCGTTTAGATGGTTATATTAAAAAACAACAAATCCAAGCACAAAAAATGTCGCGCTTAGATTCACTAAAAATACCAAAAGATATAGATTATCAGAAAGTGATGAATTTAGCAACAGAAGCTCGACAAAAACTTGAAGCAATTCGACCACAAACCATAGGTCAGGCATCTCGGATTTCCGGGATAAATCCTACTGATATACAAATGTTGATGTTTTATTTAGGTAGCAAAAAGTAATGAAATTGAATATTATCGCTGTTGGAAGTTTATCAAAAGAATACCAAGATATCTATAAACAATATATCAAGAAAATTATTTTTTTTGCAAAAATTAATTTAATAGAAATCAAAGAACAAAAAAATGATAATATTGACTTGAAAATAAAAAAAGAAACCCAATTAATCCTTGATAAGATACCTAAAAACTCAAAAGTATTTTATTTATCTACCAATGCAAAACAATATGATTCAATAGAATTCGGTAATTTGTTTTTAGATATTGATAATGTTACTTTTGTAATTGGAGGTTCAAACGGAGTTGATGAATCATATTTTGAAAATAAGATAAATTTTTCCAAAATGACTTTTCCACACGAATTATTTCGCATAATGCTTATTGAACAAATATATCGAAGTTTTACAATTAAAAATAATATAACTTATCATAAATAATTTTTTAATCTTATTAATATAAAATAAAAAATCTAAATTAATAATAAATTTTTATCATAAACTGCTATAATATAACAACTTCTCTTTTTTATGAATTATAAGGAGTTGTACGTCAGTGCAACTTTTCTTATTTTAAGGAGTCAAATGAACTATAAACAAATTTTAATTGAACAATTTGGTGATAATATTTTGGATGCAAAAATGGTTTCAAATGATTTTGGACAAACTTTAGAAATTACAAGTAAGTTTACTGACTTAAAGCAAGTTGAAGAATTATCCAAACAAGTTTCAATGTTTTTAAACACTCAAAATTGGTTTAAAGATGAATATAATTTAGAAGTTTTATCAAAGGGTTTAAAAACGGATTTAGATATCAATGATTTAACAAGTTATATAAATAAAGAAATAAAAATAAAAACAATTAAAAGTTATGAATCACATAATATCTTTGTAGTCACATTATTGGAAGTTTTTGATGATAAAATACTTGTTAGATGAAATAAAAAAGGGCAGATGCGAAAAGTATCATTTGAAAAAAATAATATTTCTTCAGTAGAGTTATATATTAAATTTTAAGGAACATATGGCAGAAAATAAAAATATTGTTATTGACAAAAGAAAAAATGAAAAAAATCAGTTATATCAAATGATTAACTCATATGCAGAATCTAAAAATTTTGACTTTGATACCATTTTAAATATCTTTAAAGAAGAAACATTAAAAGTTATAACAAAAGATATAGATCCTGATGCAGAAATTGATTTTATAGTTAATCACGAAGATAAGACTATCACATTAATCAAGCATAATATTATAGTAGTAGATGATTCAGATGAAATTGTTTTTGAAGAAATAAATGAGAAAAATAGTGAACCAGATTTACAGAGATTATTATTTATTCATATTAAAGAAGCGAAAATTTTAAATCCGAATATTCATTCAGGTGATACAGTTGATATAATTTGAGATTTTGGTTGAATCAGTAAAAAACATCGTGCTGCTATAGAAAACGGGTTTCGCAGTGAGTTAAAATTTGTTGATAAAGAACGTATAAGCAATATTTTTGTTAATAAAATTGGTCAAAAATTTCATGCTAAGGTTTTATCAACTATGGTTCGTGGTGGATTTTTAGTGGAAATCTTAGAAGATAATCGCTTATATAAAGCTTACTTATCGAAACATAAATTAAATCGTTCTGAACCGATACATCCTGGTTCAGATATACAGGTTACATTAGAAGGTATTAATTTAGAAAATAATCTCAATGTTTTAGAAGTTTCGATGATTGATCCAAACCAAGTCCAAGAAACTTTAAAAACTCAGATATCTGAAATAGGTAGCGGAGATATCGAAATTGTTAAGGTGCAAAGAATACCAGGAATTCGTTCTAAGGTTGCTGTAAGAGTTAATCCAAATCGTAACTTTAACTACGATATTGTTGGTTCAATTTTTGGTGAGGGAGCCAAACGCATCATTGCTGTATCTGATATTATTAAAGAAAAAATAGATATTATAAGGTGATCTGCAAATAAATTAGAATATGTTAAAAATGCATTATCGCCTGCTAAAGTAATTGATGTTGTTTTGCACAAGAAAACTCAAAAAGCCTATGCTATAGTTGAAAAAGAAGAATTTAAAACAGCAATTGGTCGCAGTGCATTAAATATTGACTTAGCATCAAAATTAACTGAAACCAAAATAGAAGTTATTGATGTTGAAAAAGCGATGCAACTAAAAATACCATTTAAATTAAAAGAAGTTAAAAAGACATTTGTTCTAAGAGAAAAATCGTTATTTAACACAAATAAAAAACCAAGAAAATCAAAACCAAATCAATATCTTAAAGATATCAATATTTCAATGGATGATTTTGATAAAGATGTAGCAGACTTTTATAGTTCAATGCGTATGCAGACTAGCGATTCATTAATTGCTAAACAAAATACATCGGAAACTATTGATTCACAACAAAAAAATAAATTACAAAAAACAAATGATAAAATTAAACAATCTAGTGAAAGTATGTTTGATGATTTATTTGAAAAAGTTGATAACCAAATTCAATCTGATAGCGAGTTAAATAATTATGATTTTGTAGATGATATTAATTCATCATTTGATATTAACTTTGCAGCAGAAGAAGAAATAGAAGAATTTCAAAATAGTATGCAAAGTAGTGATAAACCAAAAGAATTTAATAATAAAAACCAAATTAAAAAAGAGAAAAAAGTTATTACTGAATACAAGAAGATTAAAGACTTTAAAGTTGATAATGATTTAATGAACTATGGTTTAGATACAGATATTAATTTTGATGATTTAGATGATGAATGAGAATCTTAAAAACTTTAATCGTAAATGTATCGCGACTAACCAAATAGTAAATGTTAAGGAAATGTTGCGTTTTGATTTTAATCGCAAAGCAAATACAGTTATTTTAGATAAAAATCAAAATATGAAAGGAAGAGGTGCTTATTTTATTCCATCTTTTGAAAATTGGAATAAAATAAGAAGAACTAAAGCATTAAATCGTACCTTTCGTACCAATGTCACTAATGAAACTTACGATGACTTGGAATCACAAATTCAGGAGGTGATCAATGTCAAAGAAAACACATCGGATTAGTAATGTTGCTGAAATAAAGCAACAACTACAAACAGCAAAAACTGAAGTAAAAGATGGAGTGTTTATTTTTACAGGTAAAATGACTATCGGAGATTTTGCTAAAATTACTCGTATTAATGCAAACGACATAATCAAAAAATTCTTTTTACAAGGTAAGATGTATAATCTTAATCACATTTTATCCGAAGAAGAAATTGGTGAAATTTGTTTAGAAAATAATTTAGACTTTCAAAAAGAAACAAATGTTGATGGATCAAACTTTTTAGATGAAGTAAATTTTGAAGATAGACCAGAAGATTTAATTCATCGTAGTCCAATTATTACTGTGATGGGTCATGTTGATCATGGAAAAACCACCCTAATAGATAAAATAAGACGATCGAATATTGTCGCAACCGAATCAAGTGGGATTACCCAACATACCGGAGCATATCAAATTGAACATAAGAATGCAAAAATAACTTTCTTAGATACTCCAGGGCATGAAGCATTTACTAAAATGCGTGCTCGTGGAGCGAAAATTACTGATATTATTATTTTAGTTGTTGCAGCAGACGATGGTGTAATGCCTCAAACCAAAGAAGCGATTCAACATGCAAAGGCAGCTAATGTTCCTATTATTGTTTTTGTCAATAAAATGGATAAGCCTAACAAGGATTTAGATCGTTTGAAGGGAGAGTTAGCAGATAATGAAGTTGTAATCAATGAATACGGTGGAGACACTCAAATAGTTTATGGATCAGCAATAAACGGTGATGGTTTAACTCAATTATTTGATGAAATAACCTTACTTGCTGAACTTTTAGATTTAAAAGCTAATCCAAAACGATATCCAATTGGAACAGTTATCGAATCACGTGTTGATAAAGGTGCTGGTGCAGTTTCTACAATAGTAATTGAAAATGGAACATTATATAAAGGTGACTTTATTGTTGCTGGCTCTAAATATGGAAGGATTCGTTCTTTAACTGATACAAACGGACATCCTATTAAAAAAGTTTATCCAGGTATGCCGGCAATTATAACAGGATTAAATTATGCCCCTGATGCTGGTGATAAATTTATTGGATTTAGTGATGAAAAATTTGCAAAGAAATTAGCTAACGAAAAGGCTTTTTCTGATAAAATGAATTTATTGCATGATAAATCATTAGTAAATGCAAATTCAGATGGTAAAAAAATAATAAATATTATAATTAAATCAGATGTTCACGGGACTTCTGAAGCTATCAAAGGACAAATAAATGGACTTGAAAATGATGAAGCAATTATAAAGGTTATTGCTGCATCAGCAGGGTTTGTAAGCGGAAATGATTTATTACTAGCACAAGCATCAAATGCTATAATCTTCGTGTTTAACCTAAAAACACCATCAAATATGAAACAAAATGCTCAGGCACAAAATATTAGTATTATTGAGCATAATGTAATTTATAAGATAATTCAAGATTGTCAAAGTATTTTAGATGAATTAAAAGCACCAATTTATGAAGATTGCAAGATCGGTGAAGCACATATTATCAAGGTTTTCTTTTATTCAAAAGTAGGAAAGATTGCAGGATGTATGATGGATGCTGGTGTGGTTCGCGAAAAATGTAAGGTAAAAGTATATCGTAAAGGAAAAATAATTCACGAAGGACAACTAGAAACTTTACGTCGTGAATTAAATGATGCAAAAGAAGTTGTAAAAGGTAAAGACTTTGGTACACATATAAAAGATTTTAATGATATCCAAGAAGATGATGTTTTAGAATTCTATGAAGAAGTAAGAATTAATTAAAAATTGATTTAAAGTATAAATATGTGAAAAATTAACATATTTATTTTTTCACTAGAAATATTTATATACCAGAAAAATTATAAGAATGTTTGAATTGCTAAAAAAGACTATAATATAGATATATATCAATTATGGAGCAATGTTTAAAAAACATTAAATAATTATGAAAAAAAGTGTTAGAAAAATTTTGGTTTCAGGAGGTTCTTTATTGCCTTTAATAACAACATCGGCTGCTATTTCATGTAGTTATCGGAAAGTTAATGATGAAAAAATTAAGGTTGGTGGAACTGATAAACAAACCCCAAGTAAAAATGATAAAATTTCACCTGTTCAATCTGTATTAGATTTACAAAAGAAAATCAGAACTGAAAATAACGAATTCTTTAATAATAATCTTACAAAATATAAAGCATATGATAAAGCAAAAAACGAAGGAAGAGATCAGTCTGATTTAGATAAAATTCTTTCTGCATCTGAAGTGAAAAGATTCGAAAGTTTAGTTCGTAATTTTTCGCAAGCAGTTAGATCACAAAGCAAAAAGAATTTTGATAATTTATCATTCTTTAATGAATATCATCCTGCAATTTATTTTCAAAAGGAAAATGAATATATATCACTTTTAAACAAAAATGAACTTAATAAAAAACACGATTTTTATCGTTTATCTACATCAAAAGATGAAGCAAGTGTTAATGAATACAAAAAATATGAAGCTATAAAAGAAAATTTTCAAAAAATTGGTACTCTTTCAAATATTGATGATATAGTTTTTAATAATTTAAATTCTTATCAAGTAGGTCGAATTAAAGAATATGCTCAATTAGTAGCAAATACAAGCTTAGAAAATTTACTGCATAATAACAATGTATATTATTATTTTACAGATAATTATGCAAGGAATATCGATGCTTATAGTTTTAATTTAGATAGTATTTTAAAGAAAGTATATCTTATTAATTGATTTATGCCTAACAGCGAAAATGTTCGTAATTCACATCGTCCAATTGCTTTGTTTATCAGTGTTCCTAAAAGCGAAAATTATCAATTGTTTGATAAAGATAATGAAATGGTTAGAAATAAAACATTTTTTGTTACCAACTGATCAAGGTATGATGAATTAACATCTGATAATTTATAGTTCATTAGCAAAAAAACCGAGAAGTAAAATTTCTTGGTTTTTTTTAATAACAAATATAAAAAATTTTGTAATTTCACTTTTTTATGTTATTATAATTATAGATAAGGTTAAAAAAGGATGAAATCTTATTAAGGTAAATAATTAAATATAATAAAACCTACCTTATCAATTTAAAATTAAAAAATGGAGTAAAATGGTTATTGAAAATAAACTGACATCAAAATTTATAAACAATTGAGATTATAAACCGAGGATATTAAAGTATCTAAATTTATATGATGTTAATAATAAATTATATTTATCAATATTTAATAAATTAATCAATGATATAGTAAATAAGATTAAAAAAAGACTTAATAGATATAAACAAATCAACTCAATTTAAAAATTTAGTTGATGTTTTAGTATTAAAATATGTATTATAAATGAAAAAAAGCGATATATATCATTGAACCTATCCGTATCAAACCATTAAATATCAAACTAATAACAAAGAAGTTGTATTAGCAGAAATTTCAGATAGAATATTCAGTTTTAATTCAAGCAGGTTATATTTATATGATCTACCTAAACTTGATGATATTAAATCAAATTTAATTTATGAAGTTATTCAAATACCAAAGGATTATAGTGTGGAATTTGAAAGTATATTAAACTTTAAAGAAACCAATGATTTTTTAGTAAAACAAAAATAATATTAAAAGAAAATAATATATTGGTGGAGTGGAATCTTGCCTTTATAAAATATACTAAATAAAATAGTTAAATAATGTTATCAATCAAAATAAAAGGAGTAAAATGAAAAATAGAAGAAAATTTTTATGAGCATTAGGTATGACATCGGCTATTGTCTTACCTATTGCAATCGTATCAACACCAAATACAAATAAAAACATCCAATGATATGAAAAAGCAAATAATCTAAAGTTAGAAGTTAGAGATTCATTTGCTAAAAATTATAATCTTAATTCAAGTGTTGGACAAATAAATAATGATTATGAGTTAAAAGTTTTATTAAATCATAAATATTTAACCAACTTACAAATTAATGATGAAAAATATATAAAAGAACAAAACCAAAATTTTATTAATTATGTTAAAAAAATAGGATTAAAATTTCTGAGTTCTACTTCAAGCAGAATCTCACCGATAGTATGATTTTATTTTCAAAATGAAGATAATCGTAAAGAATTTATACATAAATTAAATAAAGATAATCAGGTTAATAGATTTATTCTTTATAAAAATGATATAACAAATATCAAAATACCTGTAAAAGAAATTTATGAATCTCCTGATAATTATTATTCATACAGAGATGATCTTTTCAGATATGAAATCAAAAATAAATATCAAATTTATAAAACAGTAAATTTTGAAAAACAAAATCAAAAAGATCTAAATAGTCATACCAGTTACAATGAAAATAATGTAGGTGTTATGGAATATAGAGGACAACTTAATTATTCGACTACATATAATTTTTTCAAAAATAATATGTACGTTTTGAATCAATATACAGAGACAAAAGAAGATGTAGATGATCATGGTATTATTGTTTCATCTATTGTAGGTGGCAAGGAAGGTTTTGATAAGAAAGCAAGTATTTATTTTACATCTTTTGATGGCAAAAATAGCGACTGACAAAAAAGACTTGAAGATTTAATTATAGATAAAGGTATTAGAGTTATTAACCATAGTTACGGAAGTGGTCTTAATTTAAGAGAAAAACTTTACGGTGAAGAAAGTTATATAGTTGATTATCTTTCTCGAAAATATGGTGTTGTAAATGTATTTTCTGCTGGAAATGGTAATGATGGCAGAGGAATGAATTGAATAAATAAATATTCATTATCTTACAATTCAATTGTTGTAGGTGCATTAAATAAGAATTTAGAAGCAAATATAAAAGACAACCGAATTGCATCATACTCGAATATATTAATTGACCCAAGTAATGGTGATGTTGCAAAACCATTTATAACTGCACCTGGAACGTTTGAATTATATGAAGAAAAAAATGGAACAAGTTTTTCTGCACCAGTTATAACTGGATTATTATCTACATTATTAAGAGAGAAAAAATTAATATTAGATAAAGATGAAACTAGAATACCTGCTTTAAAAAGTATCCTTAGTGCTTCTGCTATATCAACAAACGATCCGAAACAACTCAATAAATCTAATGGTTTTAGCAATTTATATGGATCAGGTATACCTGACTTTGAAAATATGAAAATAGCCGCAGATAATTTAAGTATATTAAAGATCAATTCATCCGATACTAATGATATTCTTAAAAGATCAAATTCGATTTATTTAAATTCAGGCCAAATATTAAAAGCATCGTTATCATGAATGTTTAATGCAGGTTTATTAAAGAATCTTGAAAATAAACCAAAATACAATTCAAATGTAAATTGATGGTGATTTTTAGGTCCAATCGGTGGTTTAATAGCTAACAAAGTAGAGTCAGATCGTGTAAAAAGAGAGACATCAGAATGAGAAAAAACCCACCACAAATCAGATTGATTAAAAACAGATGAAGTATTAAAAAAACAAAAAATGAAATTTTCAGATTATGATTTTATCTTAGAAAAGTATGAGTATAATAAAGGTTGAGTTGAAGTTGCAAGATCTGAATCTTCAACATCTAATGATGAATTAATTGAATATAAATCAGATGGTTCAGGAGAATATAGATTAGTAGTAAGGAAATATAAATCAGCTTTATTTGATAACTCAGTGGATGATATTTTAGCATATACATATGTTGTTCAAAAATAAACTATTTAAATTTATTTTCGGTACTACACCTATTATTACTATTATTGCATCTGCATGTTCAACTTCAAAACACGATAATAAAAATTCAGAAACTCAACAAACCGAACGTAACCTTGGATATTCAATAAATTTACTAAGATTAAAACAACAATCACAAGATATTAAACTAAATAATTCACAAATTTTTGACCAATTTATTCCTTACAAAAAAGATCAATGAAGTGCTGTTAATTATTTTAATCAACCACTTTTAATTAAAACAAAAGATGAGTTTATTAAGAATGTTGTAGGTAAGGTTAATGAACTTTACCAAAAATATAACTTAAATAAATCAATGAGTGATGAAGAAATAACAAAAACATTTGAAGATGATTTTTTAGATGCTAAAAACATAGATGATATATTAAAAACACAAAATATTTTAATTTATGAGCAAACCCCGTATCAAATCCCATCTTATCTAGATTATCTTGTTTATGATGCGGAAAATGATATGGGGAAAATCAAAATTTTTAAAATTCTACCTGGTTATTATTTAGATGTTAAACACCTTTATATTTATTATACAAGAAAGATATTTACAATCTTTAAGTTACCTAAAAACAAGGATTATGAAATTAAAGAATTTCCTAATGACCAAATAGATCAGTATATTAACAATTTATCTAATGAATTGCATTACAAAAAAGACGATTTTATTCTAGGGGACAAACAAATTGACATAAAGTTACTTATAAATAAAGCGCAAATTAGGCAAGATATAATATATAAACCTGTAGAATTTTTAGGTGAGTTAACAAATGATATACTTGCTCTAATACCATCAACTACTGAGTATCTGAAAATAACTAATGAATCAGAATTTAACAATCAGTTTTTAGACAATATATATAATATTTCACAAAACTTACATCTTAATCTGTCTAAACAAGAAATTAAAAATATTTTTCAATCTCAATATTTAAAAGCAAAAGACCTTTCAGATATACTTACTAATAATAATTTATATATTCGTATTATAAAAGAAAAAGGTAATATATATCATTTTACTTATCCGTATCAAACAATTAAATATGATATTAATAGCAGAAATAAGGAAATGACATTAGCTAAAATATCAGAAAGAGTGTTTGAATTTAATTCAAGAAGAAGTGATGATCAAAATAAGGAAGCAAGTGATGTTAAAGTAAATCTCATTTTAGAAGTTTTTCAAGCACCAAATGATTATAGTATTAAATTTAAAGGTGTGTTAAATTTTAAAGAAACTAATGACTTTTTGGTAAAGCAAAGATAAAATAACAAGAAAACCTTGTTATTTTAAATTTCATCATCTTCGCCATAGTCATCAGCGGAGCAAACATCAACAAAAATTTCTTATCTCAAATAATTAAGCATTTTTTGTGTTTTTTTGTTATTTTTAATGATTCCTGTTTTATTATCTCCTTTGCATTGTCTATTTTCATTTTTAGTGTTTGTGAAACTAATCCTGATTTTCTAAAACAAAACATTTTTTGTCAGCAAATGATCTAGGTATGATGAATTAACATCTGATAATTTATAGTTAAAAAGAATAAAAACAGGAAGCGAAATTTTCTTGGTTTTTTTAACGAATATAAAAAATTTTGTAATTTTACTTTTTATGCTAATATAATTATAGATAAGGTTAAAAAAGGATGAAAATCTTATATGGTATTTAATTGTTTTGTTATAAGAAAAAATGCCTTATCAATTTAAAATTAAAAAAGGAGCATAATGAAACATAAAAGAAAGTTCTTATGTGTACTAGGTATAGCATCTACTGTTGTTTTTCCTATAACCATTGTATCAACACCAAGGAATGTAACTAATGTTCAATGATATGAAAATTCAACAAATCCAAAACTACAAATAAGAGAATCTTTTGCTAGAAATTATAGTATTAATTCTTCAACACCACAACCTGATAATCATTTTGAATTAAAGGTTCTATTAAATCATAATTACAAAAATCAAAATCAAATCAATGATGAAGATTTTATAAAAACAGAAAATCAAAAATTTCTTGAGCATATGAAAATGTTGAAAATAGATTTTTTAAATTCTGTTATTAGCAGAATATCACCTATTGTATGATTTTATTTCAAAAGCGAAACAGATCGCAAAGAATTTATTTCAAAAATAAAGGATAACAAACAAGTAAATAGATTTATATTGTATAAAAATAATCCAGAATCAAATATGATGCTGATGACAAAATTTAGTGAAATTGATACTAGAATATTAGGTGGTGGATCTTATTATAATCACCATAATTATGATATTAAGAATATAAATGATGTTTATAAAACCGTTAATTTTCTAAAACAAAACGAAAAAGATCTTAATAGTCATGGTGGATATAATTTAAATAAAATAGGTATTTTGGAAGCAAATAGAGCACTACAAAAATGAAAAACTAATAATTTCGACAAAAACAAAGTTGAAATACTTAACGAATATAATGTGAACAATGATCATGGTTTAATTTCGACAATAATAGCAGCAGGAAAAGAAGGTTTTGACAAAAAAGCTAGCATATATTTTTCATCATTTTATAATACAAATTCTGATTGACAAACAAGATTAGAAGAAATGGTAATTGACAAAAAAATAAAAATCATAAATCACAGTTACGGAAGTTTTAATGAAGAAAAATATAAGTATTATGATGAAGAAAGTTATATTCTTGATTATTTATCAAGAAAATATGGTGTATTGAATGTAATTTCAGCTGGAAATGGAAATGATAATCAGAAAATGATGAAGTGAATAAATCAATTTGGTTTATCATATAATTCAATAGTTGTTGGTGCACTAGATAAAAATTTAAACGATAACATAAAAGATAATAAAATAGCATCATATTCTAATGTTTTAATTGATTCGAGTCACGGTGATATAGCTAAGCCTTTTATAGCTGCACCAGGCTCATATACATTAGCTAACGGACAAACCTGACAAGGAACAAGTTTTTCATCTCCTGTTGTTGCGGGTATGCTATCAACATTATTACGAGAAAAACCTTTATTAGACAATGATTTATATAGAATACCAGCATTAAAAAGCATCCTTAGTGCATCTGCTGTTTCAACAAATGATAGTGATCAAAAAATAAAGACTAGCGGTTTTTCAAATAAATATGGAGCCGGAATTCCTGATTATGAAAATATGATAAAAGCATCAAATCATATTAATTATGCAACAGTTAAATATAATAATTCAGCTGGTGTAATAAAATCTACTAATTCTTTTTTTACTTCAAAAGGAAAAACAATAAAAGCATCTTTATCATGGATGTTTAATGCAGGTTTATTAAAAAACAAAGAAAATCAACCAGCATATAATCCTAATGTTAATTGATGATGATTTTTAGGACCTATTGGTGGAATAGTTGCTAATTCTATTGAAGTTGACAGATTAAATAAAGAAAGTGAAAAATGAAGCATTGAGCATCGTTCTAATGATTGATTAAAACATAAAGTGGTATTGAATAGACAATCAGAAAAGTTTTCTGATTATGATTTGTATTTAGAAAAATATGATAAAATTCAAGGTTGAATAACAGTAGCATCTTCTAAGTCTATTTCATCAAATGATGAATTAATAGAATATCATACAACAGAAGATGGTGAATATAGATTAGTAGTGAAGAAATGAAAATCAGCTTTGTTTGAAAATTCTGTTGATGATGTTTTAGCGTTTACATATGTCATTCAAGAGTAAATTATTAAAATCACTACTTATCTCTACACCAATATTCACTGCTATTGCAGTTTCATGTTCAAATAAAAAAGATTATTCAGAAACTGTTTCTACTGATACACCATATTTAATGGATTTGCTACGACTTAAGCAAGTTCAACAAGGAATTGTTATGAATAATTCTGAGCTTTTTGATCAATTTATAGATAAAAATAAGATTTCAACTACTCCGATTTATTTTAGCAAGCCTACATTAATTAAATCTAAATCCGAATTTAATGATACTGTTATAAATGTTATCAATCAAACATACCAAAAATTTCATATGCAAAAATTATTGTCGGACAATGATATTTTGCAAATTTTTGAAAAAGATTTTTTAAATAACCAAAGCTTAGAAAATGTATTAAATGATAATAATATCCTTATATATCAAGATGGTGATTTATTTGGCACTGAATATTTAGAATATCTAATTTTTGATCATATCAGCAGCAACAAAGTAAGTATACTAAAAACAACTACAGGTATGGATTTACCTGTTTGAACTGCTCTTTCACCTTACTTACCTATATTTACTGTGTTAAAAATACCAAAAAACAAAGATTACACAATAACTGAACTTGATAAAACACAACAAAAAGTGTTAAAAAAAAGATTGTATTATGAACTTAATTATAAATTTACAGATTTTATAGTTCGTGAATCGTTTGAAAGTTTAACAAATCTGATAAATAATATTCAGATAAAACAAAGTATAAATTCTAAAAAAATATTATTTTTAGGAGATTTAACAAATCGATCATTATCTAATATCGAGCAAACAAAGCAGCCATTGATAATTAACACAACAGAAGAATTTAATCAAAAAATTCTTCTACCACTATTAAATACAGCAAAAGAACAGTCATCTAATTTAACTCCATTAAATATAAAAAATAATTTTGAAGAATTATTTTTATCTGGGAAGAAAATAGAGAATGTTTTGAGAAAAAATAAACTCATAGTTCATATAAGTAAATCACTTGGTCAAATATTAAACTGAAATTTTCCTAATCATCTAGTGATAAATAAGGAGAAGA
This sequence comes from Mycoplasma sp. 394, assembly GCF_054353895.1. Taxonomy (NCBI): domain Bacteria; kingdom Bacillati; phylum Mycoplasmatota; class Mollicutes; order Mycoplasmatales; family Mycoplasmataceae; genus Mycoplasma; species Mycoplasma sp. 394. The sequence continues at coordinate 38,731 of NZ_JBTHHL010000002.1, forward strand.
ATAATAAAGTCCATATTTCATATGTAAGTCAACGAACCTTTAATTTCAATTTTTCAAAATATGATTTTTTTAGTATACCAAATGCTTCTGAACAAAAGGCAAGTCTAGTTTATGAAGTATTTTTTGTTCCAAAAGATAATGAAGTGCTATTTGATGGAGAAATGAATTATAAACAAGCAAATGATTTCCTAGTTTTACAAAAAAAATATTAATGTTAGAATAAATTAATCAAATATTTGATTTAAAAATTCTAAAAAATATAAAAATAAATATTGATAAACATAAAGAATTGCGAAAAAGATTAATATAATTGGTTATTAATCTTTTAGTCCAACTCCAAGATAAAATAACAAGAAAACCTTGTTATTTTAAATTTCATCATCTTCGTCATGATCATCATCTGCACAAACATCACCAAAAATTTCTTGCTTTAAATCATCAAGCATTTGTTTTTGTTTTTTGTTGTTTTTTATTATCTGTGTTTTGTTTTCGATATGGCAAAGTTGTGTATCTGATTTAGAATTAGTAAAATTAATTTTACATTCTTTTATCCTTTCATCAGCTGTTTCTTCGGTAAATATAATTGTAGGAATAATAATTGGTTTACGACGTTTTTCTTTATAAAACAAATTAGATAATCTATCGATAATAACTTTTTCTAAATCCTTGGTGGTTCAATTATTCGAGTTTTTGATTTGATGTAAGATTGCTCCGTGACTAATACGTCGAGCTTCATCTACTAATTCTTTGGATGTTTTAACAAAGAAACTTCCACGAGTGATAATATTAGGTCTACCAATAATCATATTTTTTTCTTTATCTATTAAAAATACTATATTTACAAAACCAGATTCTTTCAGCATCTCCCTTTGTTTAATAATATTTGCATTAATTGTTAATACTTTATTACCATCAATATAAACTGGTCCAAAATCAACTTTCTCATTGGTTTTATAGATATTTTGATTCAACATATGATATACATCACCTTTTTCTAAAATCAAAACATTCTTTGGATTTATACCATTTGATATGGCTGTTTTTCCATGTGCAACACACATTCGGTATTCACCATGATAAGGAAGAAAGTATTTGGGTTTAGTTAGTCTAAAAATTTTGTCATGCTCTCATTGATATGCATGACCAGACGTATGTAAATAACCATCAATACCATTTTCTTTGATTATTGCTCCTAGTTTATAAAGTCGGTTAATAAGTAATTCTACAACCATACGATTTCCAGGAATTGGACTTGAGGAAAATATAATTACATCACCTTTGGTTATTTTTATAGTAGCATGTTTACCATAACTCATCCTTGATAAAGCTGCTAATTGTTCTCCTTGTGATCCGGTGGTTAAAATTAGTAAATCCTTATTAGGTGTGCTTGCAAGTTGTTTTTTATCGATTAAAACATCATCGCTAACATTTATATAACCTAACTTGCGGCCAATTTTCACTCCTTGTATCATTGATCTTCCAAATGTAATGACCTTTCTACCTAACTTTTGAGCTAGTTCGATAATAACTTTAACTCTTGTAAGGTTTGATGCAAAAGTTGTAACAACAATTTTGTGTTTTGCATCAGTAATAATACGTTCAATGTCAGTCAAAATATCACTTTCACTTGGTGAGTGATTAGGACGCATTGCATTAGTAGAATCGGATAAAAGTGCTGTAAGTCCTTGTTTTCCGATTTCATCGAGGCGGGCAAAATCTGTGTAATTACCAATTGGAGTATAATCAAAACGAAAATCTCCAGTACACATTATTGAACCATTTGGAGTTGTAATTCTGATACCAAAAGCATCTGGAATTGAGTGTTGTGCAGTTCAAAAATCAACTTTACAATTATTATCAAAGTAATGTACATCTGATTTATTTATCTCGATAAATTCGATATTTTTATTAATTTTATGTTCATCAAATTTTAATTTTAAATATTGAATTGCAATTCTTGGGGCAAAGATTTTTTTAATATTAACTTGTTTTGCTAAATATACAACTCCACCAATATGATCTTCATGCCCATGAGTGATAAAAACACCTTCAATTATTTTATTAGATTGCTTTAAATATTCATATCTAGGTACAATCCCTTTGATACCAGTATTATAAGTATCAGCGAATTTAATTCCTGAATCAATGATAAAAATATGATTTAAATGTTCTATTATAAGGGTAGATTTACCTATTTCAAGTAAACCACCTAAACCTAAAATTTTAGTAGGAATAGTATTGTTCATTTATGCTCCTGCATTAATTTGATAAGTTATTTTTAAGGAAATATTATAATTTTGTAAATAAGAATAATAATTATTAATATTTATATCATAAGATTTATAAAATAAAAGTAATTAGACTAAAAATATCAAAAATTTAGTGAATTTATATCAAATGATATAATTATAAAAACAAAAAGATTAAGGAAGAATATGATAGGTATAATTTATTCGATGATTTGATTTCTGATACCTTATAACAAATTTGTATCAGATTATATTAGTTTTAGTTTATATCGACTTAAGAATGCTAAAGCAAAGATTGATAACAAAGTTTTTGATTTCTTGTATCAAAGAATTAAATTATATATTAAAATTCTAATTTTTATAACAATAATCAGTGTAATTTCGTTTATTTCTATTTTGCTCTTATTTATACTGTTAAAACAAAAGATTAACACAAATTCATACGATACTTTTAATGCAGTTATGATAACTTTATTGGTGCTTTTTGGAATTGATTTGTTTTTATACACGAATTCATTTTTTACCTTTAAAAGAATGCGAAAAGACTTAAAAAAATATCGTGATTATAATAATAAATTAGGAAAGAGCAATCTTTTATATCATAAAATACTAGATAAAAGAGAGAACACACAACTTAATTTCCGAAGCAACGGAATATTTGTTTATGCAAAAGATTATGATATGCAGCAGAAAAAGTCAGATTATTTTTACAAGATACCATTATCTAGGCATTTTCATTATCCAGCCAAAATATTAACAAAAATCAAAGATATTCAAACCCGAAATTATGTGTTTATTTCACAAGATTATAAAACTTTATTTTATAAAAACCAACCCGTTGTCTCAGGGATGTTTTACGATTTATATCAAGATACATTAAAATACTAACTATAATTATCTTCCAGTTGTATTTTTACAACTGTAATATAGTTAAAAAAGTAAAAGTTAATGTTTTTGGAAGAATCTATTAAGTATAAATTTCATTAGATAAAAAACATAATTTTTTTATTTCTATTTATAATCTTTTTTAATATAATTAAAAAGCTTTCAATTATTAAGATAATTTTTATTAAAAAAAACCACAAAGGAGGAAAACCATGGCTATTGTACCAAAACGTAAAACATCTAAACAACGTAAACACAAAAGACAAACACACAGTGCTTTAACATTACCTAATTTAGTAAAATGCAGTAACTGTTCAGAAGCAATTGAACAACATGTTGTATGCTGAAATTGTGGTTTTTACAAAGGTGTAAAAGTTAAACACTATGTTGCACAAAGTGACAGAATTCAGAAATAGTAGCATTTGCTATTTTTTTTCGCCTTTTTTAGTTTGTAATTAGTTCTTTTTTTATATATATTGTGGAGGAAAAAATGATACTTTATAAAATTGGTGAAATAGTTCACAAAAATAAAAATAACTTGATATTTGAAAACAAAGGAGATGGCTACATTGTAACTGTTCCAAGTATAAATCGCTTTGAATTAGGACAAAAATTGAAAATATACATTTATGAACATTCAACAGATTATCTACATAATTTCTATGGGTTTAAGGAATTTAAAGAAAGAATCCTATTTATGGATTTACTAAATGTAGATAAAGTAGGACCAAAAGTAGCGATTATCATCTTAGATAAAGGTTGAGAATTAATAGCAAATGCAATTGCACAAAATAATTGAGAAGAAATTGCAAAATGTCAATTTGTAAGTGAAAAAACAGCACGACTTATATGCTTAGAATTAGGTGATAAATGAAGAAAAATGGTTGATAAAAGCATTCAAACTAATTCTGAATCAACTGCAATGATTAATGAATTATCAAACACATTATCAACATTAGGATTCAAGAAAAAACAAATTGATTATGCGCTTTTAAATATTACTGAGAAAAAAGACTTTGATAAGATGCTTGAAGAAAGCATTGGTTTAATTACTGGAAATAAAGATGGAGAAATTAGAGCTTAGACCTCAAAATTTTGATGATTTTATAGGACAAAATCATTTAAAAAATACACTAAAAACAATTATAGAAAGTTCAAAAGTCCAAGACAAAGTACTTCCACATATACTTTTTTATGGTTCACCCGGTATGGGTAAAACAACATTAGCTACAATTATAGCAAATGAATATGGCAAAAGCATTCATTATGTTCAGGGAGCAAATATTGAGAAGAAATCTGATTTAATCAGTATGCTTTCTGTAATTAACGAAGGAGATATATTATTTATTGATGAAATCCATAGTATTAATAAAGCAGTGATTGAATTTTTATATAATGCAATGGAAGATTTTGTTTTTGACTTAATCATAGGTGTAGATGGTAATTCTCGATCGATGCGTATGAAGATAAAACCATTCACTTTGATTGGAGCAACTACTAAAATTAATGAAATAATCCAACCACTTAAGGATCGTTTTGGCTATATTGGTAGAATTATTAATTACACAAAAGATGATATTATACGAATTCTTGAGAATACATGTACCAAATTGAATATAAAAGTTGCAACTGAAATTTTAGAAATTTTATGTGAATATTCAAGGTTAACACCTAGAATTGCAAATCACATCATTCAACGTGTTCACGATTTTGCTATCTCTCATAATAATGGTATTATTGATAAAAAGATTACTAAGAAAACTTTAAGAAGTTTGGAAATTTATAAATACGGATTAACAAACGAACATATTCAGTATTTAGAAATTCTAAAGGATGGTTTTGATCAAAATAGTGTGTCATTAAACACTATTTCAGGTCTAACTATTCGAGAAAAAGGCGATATCCTAACTGAAATTGAACCGATTTTGCTTTATCTTAATTTAATTGAAAAAAGTTCACGAGGAAGGAGAATTACATCTAAAGGGATTGATTACTTAATTTCACAAAAAATATTATAACAAATACTAAATCTTACTAAAAAAAACCATAAATTGTGGTATATTATATTTATGAATAATATGAAAAAATTATTATTTTCAAACAAATTTTTTAGATCCATAATAAGTATTTTTATGCTCATTTCTGCAATTATTACGATTGTGTTTGGTAGCATTTTTTATATTGGTAAATCATCGAACACATCCATAGATTACACTAATGGGATTAAAACTGTTATATCGGTGAAATATAATGGTAATTTAGCAAATGCTTCTGAAACAGAGAAAGTTAATCTAGATATTGCAAAGAGAATTAGTGGTAGCAATGTTACAACATTATCCGATGGTTATTTGTTGGTAAATAAAAGCGGAAATTTTAACGATGATGAAAAATCAAAATTTGAACATCAATTGGTAGATAAACCAAGTTTATTAATTACGGATTCTGATTTAAGACCATTATTCTTAGAAGGTAAATATAATTCTAATCTTAGTTTAGATACTGCTGATTATGATAAATTATTCCCACCATTTAAAAAAGATGGTGCTAGTTATACACCTTCAAATTTTGATAATTCAAACTTTATATCTATTGCTGTTTCAGAAAATTCAGAATGGGCACAAGCAACTGAGGGTGTATTAAGATCGAAAGATAAACATATGCTTTTTTGACTTAATTATAAGGATTTAGAATTAATTGCAAAAAATGATGCATCAGGTTGACAAAAAGCAAACAAAAATCTTTGAAATTATGTACATGTTAATGAACGTGTTAGGGAACCAAATGCACAAAAAGATAACTTGATTAAAGAAAACCTTAAAAAATATTTTATCGGTAGTTTATTGATTAATCAAAACGGACAACCAATTCTTCTATCAAATAATTATACAAATAATCAAGCTACAGATTTGGCAAATGAGATTAATTTTGCACTTGATGATTATAAATTAGATCTTGTTTCAAGTGTATATGCTCATCAAGAAATTGATAATTCTACAATGTTTTATACAATGATTGCTGCAATTACTATTTTTGTAGTTCTTTCTATCTTTATGATAGTTAATTATGGTATTTTAGGAGCATTAAACACTATTTCTGCAGCGTTATATATTTTCCTAACATTATTAATCTTTACAGCATTACGAGGGGAATATTCACCATACACCTTTATTTTTGTTATTTCTAGTTATTGATTCTTTTTGGATACTAGTATTTTACTTTTTGATCGAATGAAGCATCGGATAAAAAAAGGAGATACTCAGAAAAAAGCAATCAAAAATTCATATCGCGATTCAGTTAGGTCAATTGTTGATACGAATATTTTAATCCTAATACTTGGTATATTTACCTATTTCCTTGGACAAAACACATTTAATATTGCTTCGGTAATATATGTAATCGCTTCAGTCTTTTTAGTTTTTGTTGTTTTAATATTTAATAAATATACTCTTGAATTTATAATAAATAATGGTTTTGAAAAAAAGAATTGAATTTATGGAATTTATCGAAAAACAGACACATTACCTAAATCAAACTTTTCAAAAGTTAATTGAATAAAAACATCTAATTACTTAATTATTTTTATTTTCATTATAATAGTAGTTGGATTAATTGTTTTTATTGCTTTATCTACAGTTTATAAAAATACATTAGCATCATTTAGCATTGATACAAATGCAGGTCGTGGAACAATGTTTTTTATTACTGATAATTATAATAATTCGCATTTAGGTTTATCCAACTCAATTGCAAAAGAATTAGTAAATAAACTAAATGAAAATTCAGAACTGAAATCTTATAACATAGTATATAACATAGCAAGAAATTCAAATTATGATTACTATAGCATCATTGCAACATCTAAGCAAAATTTATCGGGTCAAGAAATTATCCAGATTCAAAAAATAATAAAAGGTGCAACCGATATAAGTTTAAAAATTGATTTTATCAAACTTTCTAACAAAGAACTCAGCAAATCATTAGTTATTTCAATTATTTTATTTGCTATTTTCTCTGCATTAATTGTAATTTACTATATTATCCGAATAGGTATTACATATGCTGTAGCAGGTTTATTAGGATTTATCTTATTGTTTTTAAGTCTATATGCAATTTTATTCATTACTAGAGTACCATTAAATAATTATGTTCTAGTAGCATTCTTAATCTTGGAATCAATATATATTTATATTACAACTACTTTATTTGCCAACATCAAAGAAGTAATACGACATAGATACCATCAACACAGTTTGTCAAAAACGGATGTTAAATTAGTTATAAACGATGTAATTAGCAAATCGATTACTAAGTTTATTTATCTGCTCATAATAATAATGATCACTTTAATCATTTTAATAGCTCTTAATAAAACAACAAACCTATGATTTGGTGTCTTTATGTTGCTTGGATTATTAATATTACTTATATCAAGTTTATTTGTTACAACAAGATTTTTTGTATTCTTTGAACAAATACATCAAAGAATTAAAATCAATCGTGATGCAAGTGGTTATTGAGAAGTTAATAAAACAGAAGAGCAAGTCTTCAACGGGATTAACGATTATAAATAAAAATGACTTTTCACAGTTTGAAAGGTCATTTTTAATGAATTTATGCATAAATATGATAAAATTAATGTTATAGTAAATAAGGAGTTCAAATGAAGCTTTCATTGATTTCGCTTGATAATAAATATAAAAAAGATGTTAAAAAATATTTAAAAGATTTAGTTGAACAAGATAACCAGGATTTTGAGGTTATTTTATGCCTTAATCATAGCAATGAAGAAGCACAAGTTATGAAGGTAATTAGTGAATATTACGACTTCTTTAAAGAACGCTTAATTGTTATATATAACAGTAAAATTAATTCATATCAGTATAACTTACTTAGTGCTTTTAAACTCGCTAATGGCGATTTTATCGCTGTAATAAATAGCAAAAGTCATTTAAAGAAAAATTATGTTTCTGAAATAGTCAATCAAGCAAAATTTTATGATGTTGATATATTAGAACTTAAACCAAGAATAATTGGTTCTATTAGTTGAAAACCCAAACTTCGACAACAAATTGATAAGTCTGTTTTAATTAGCAAAAATAAATCAGTAATTGCATATGCTTTCCCTTTTATTTTTAATAAAATTTTCAAAAAACAACTAGTAAAAAAGGTAATAAATTATATTCCTGCAAACAATTATGATACTAAAATGTGTATTGAAATAAATTATATTTTATTATTAGAAGCAAAAACTTATATGTATTTAGATTACAGAATATATCGTGAATATTTTGATTCTGATATTTGATTTAATACCAAATATTTCCTTGGTAGTTTTAATGGAATAGAAAAATGAATGCTAAATAAACCAATTGAAGATAGATGTGCTGAAGAATTTATATATGCTAAATCCTATTTTATTAAGTTGCTTTTAACTGGATTTTTAACTGGTACTTCTTTAATGTATCGTACAATTTTCTTTAATGAAAGAAGTATAATTAAAGAAAAAAGAAGTAAATTTTTACTTGATAAACATTTTGAGTTATTAACGAAGTTAGAAAACCAATTTTGTGCAAATAATTACGATTCATCAAATCCATATATAAGAAAAACATCAACTGAAGCTTCACTGATTTTATCTGATAGCAAGAAACTTCGCAAAATACCTATTTTGTCAGCATTAGAATAATGTATCAAAATGTTAATTTTTTAAGAAGATTTACAATCGATTTAATAAATTTTATTATTTATGCAATAGTTATTTATTTAATCTTTTGAGGATTTTCACATAATTCAGTTATAAAAGAAAAAATAAATGCTTTAAATTACTATTTAGCATTTGTTATCGCAATATTTTGATCAAATTTATATTATTTCTTTTTCCCTTGACTAACAAAAGGAAAAATGTTCGGTGAATATATTTTTAAATGTAAAGTAATTGACACCGACAGTAAAGTATTTAAGATAAAAATGCTCTTAAAGAGAAATATTATTGCTGCATTTTTTATATCATTTATTTTTTTATTTTTTCTTGCGACTATTTATCCATCTGATATAAAAGTTACAGATAAAAAAATCCCACAACTCAATGAAAGTATCAAGAATGATATTGCTATTAAAGTTAGCACTACCTTATTTTCTATACTTGGTTTTACTAAATTTGCTAATTATTCTTTATTAGTTTTTTGAAAAAAAAGACTTTCATTAACTGATTTTTTAACTAACTCAAGAGTGGTTTTTAATAAACAAATTGAAGCAACTTCAAACAATCAATATATATTAGAACCATTTCGCTATCAATGAAGACAAATATATCGTAGTGATCAATTTAACTTACCATAAAGGAAGCATATGAATATAAATAAGAAGATTAATTTGCTTGCTGATCTTAATGAACATCAAGCACAGGCAGTTAAATATTTCGATACCCCTTTACGTATTATAGCAGGAGCCGGAACAGGGAAAACTAAGGTACTTACTCGAAAGGTATCCTATTTAATCAATGCATATGGAATTTCTCCAAGTAAAATCCTAGCTGTAACCTTTACTAACAAGGCTGCACAAGAGATGTCGGGTAGAATTCAAAAATACTGTAATGAAAGCAAAGATAAGCTTAACATTATGACATTTCACTCCTTTTGTGCTGGTATTTTGAAAAAAGAAATTCATTTATTAGGATACAAAAATAATTTTATTATTATCGATGAAGCTGATAAAGAACAAGTTCTAGCAAAAATATACAAAGAATTTGATATTACAACAAATGAAGTAAGTTATAAAAGTGCATTGCAACATATTTCTCACATAAAAAACTTTAATAAAAACATTTCTGATTTATATAAAGAAGAAGGTGAAAAAAGTATTTTAAACAAAATTTATGTACAATATACTAATTATTTAGCGCAAAATGGAGCATTAGATTTTGATGATTTAATTTTACAAACTAATAATTTATTTACATTACGTCCCGATGTTTTAACAAAATATAAGAATAAATATGATTATATTTTAATTGATGAGTTTCAGGATACATCGGTGCTGCAATATCAAATTATTAAGAGTATTATTACACCACATACACATTTAACAATTGTAGGTGATCCAGATCAAACTATATATAATTGACGAGGAGCAGATGTTAATTTAATTTTAAATTTTAACAAAGATTTTCCAAATGCTAAAACAGTTGTTTTGGATGTTAATTATCGTTCTACAAAGAAGATTTTAGATGCTGCTAATAAGTTAATTAAGCATAATAAAATTCGTTTTAATAAAGATTTAGTTACTGATAATGAATCGGGAGTAAATATTAAATATATGCATAGTTTCAACGAAGAAGCAGAAGCTCGATGAGTTGTAAATGAGATAAACTTACTTAAAAAAGAGAAAAATCAACTTAAATCGATTGCTATTTTGTATCGTTCTAACTTTTATTCACGTGCTTTTGAACAAATCCTTATTGAAGAAGGAATTCCACATCGGATTATGAATGGGACTAAGTTTTATCAACGTAGTGAGGTCAAAGACACAGTTGCATTTTTAAGAGTAATCTTTAACGGTCATGAGTTATCAATGCAGCGGATTATTAATGTTCCAAATCGTGGTTTAGGTGAAAAAAATCTTCAAATCATTAAACATTTTGTTGATTCAACTAATGAAAACAGTACCTTAACAGCATTGATGAAAAACTGAAGTAGATTTATTAAGGAACATCGTTATGTTTCGGAAAAAATTAAAGGTTTTATCGGTTTAATTGCCAGATATCATAAAGCCTTGATTAAACCAAAAGCAAAAATTGCACAAGTCATTGAGTTTTTCTTAAAAGAAATACAATATTTTAAATTTATTGAAAAAAACAAAAATCTACGCGGAACTGCCGAAGAAAATGTTAATGAATTAATTAACTCAATTGCGATTTGGGAAAAGAAAAATCCAGATAAAACAATTGAAGATTATTTAAATTATATTAATTTCTTATCTGTAAATGATGATTCAGATGGTAATACCAATTTTGTTACTTTGATGACTATCCATTCAGCTAAAGGATTAGAATATGATAACATCTTTTTAGTCGGGCTTACTAAAGGAGTTTTTCCGACTCAAAGATTGTATGATAAAGATAACAAAATCCTTGATGAAGAGATGCTTGAAGAAGAACGCAGATTAGCATATGTTGCTGTAACAAGGACAAAAAAGAAATTATTTATAAGTTCATCACGAGGCAAAATAATCGGAACAAATTTAGATAAGGAACCATCTCAGTTTGTAAATGAAATAGGAATTAATGTGCAAGATTCGTTGATTGCCGGCTCAAACTACGGATTAGATTTAAGCATTACAAACGAAGATGAAATCAAATCAATTAATTCAAAAATGATTATAGGGGATAAAATTTCGCATACAATGTTCGGTGAAGGTGAAGTAGTTGATTTAGGTGATAACAATGACGCTGTGATAAAATTTAAAGATGGAGAAACGCGAACGTTAAATAAAACCCATCATTCTATTCGGATTTTAAAAGAGAGATAAGATGCTGCTTTGAATTATTTTAGCTATTATTTGTGCAATTTTAATTTTAATTATCATAGTTGTTTTTGCTTTGGCTATTTTTTATCTATATCGCCGAAGTGCATCTGGTGTTATTTTGTTTAAAATTGATTATAACAATAAGCGAGTAATACGATTAAATCCAAGGTTTTATTTTCTATCAACAATTTTTGATTCTAAAAAAAGTGATTTTAAAATGTATAAGTATATACCATTAAAAAAATTTTTAGAATATTTTGATTCAGAGAGTATAAGCGAGATAGAAGTTATCTTAGAAAATCAAAATAATAATTTTTCGTTGCAAGATTTACAGGTTTTTATAAATAATAAAATTCGTAATGACTTTAGTTTTATTGACAAACTTATTTTTAGATTTGATAGAAATTTTACTCACAAAAAACCTTATCATATGCAAGTTACAAACAACCAAAAAGGTGAATTTTTTTGTCAGATTAAATGAACAAATTTTAGAGAAAACAAACCATTAAATATCATAAATAATTCATATGAAGAAAAAACAAATATAAGACTCGGTTCATATATAGTTTTGGGTTTTGCTTTAAAACCACATACCTTAATTTCAAATCATATAAATGATACAGATTTAAGTAATATTGGTTATTTATTTAATTTTAATATAAAGAAATCATACTTTTTTAATAAAGATGGAATGATTTATTTTCTTATAAAAAAGAATTTTTTAACTAAAATAGAGCATTATATTAATAAAGTAAAAAACATCAATGAATTATCATTATATACACAAATATTACTTGCAGCAACGGTATTTGAACGTAAAATTGATTCGCTAAATCAAATATCAGCAGTAGAAGAAATTTTAAAATTTTCATTATATAACATTATTGCAAAACCAGATTCATACAATGAATTTCTTAATAAAAAACTAATTGAAAAAGATAAAGAGTTTTTGAAATTTAAAACAGATTTATCGCAATATTTATTTATTAATAATAATTTAGATGAAAATTTTAATATTAGCAAACACAAAATATTAAAATATAATTCCAATGATGTCACAAGATTATCAGTAGCAGAATTAAAATGCAAAAATAATTTTGAAAACAATAAAAATTTTATATTATTTAAAAATAACCCTTACTTAAACTTTATTTTCCAACCAAAATGAAATGATTTTTTATCGCAAAAATTGACAAAAAAATCAAAAAATAAGTTATTTAAAATTTCTCAGGAAGTTTTTTTGCAAGATAATTTTTTTATAACACAAGAATCACCAATCCCACTAGTATATAGCGAAAAAAATATATTTGATGTTCCAAAACTTAAACAGAAAATATCGGAAAATTTAAAAAAGCGTATTGCAACAACATTATATGTTAATACAATTGACAAAAATTTATTTAATATAATAAACGATGTTAAATTAAAAGCTATTGTAATAGGAAAGGATATATCAAAAAAAATTCATTTAAACAATAACATCTTCTTAGAAGTGTTTTCATTAGTTACATTAGCAAAGAATCGCAACATTCTTATAATATATGAAGATATTATTAAAAATATTGATACATATATAATGGAAAAAGCAGAAGTAGAATATTTTTATACATCTGAATAACTAATTGTAATCTACCTTTTTCTCCTTTGTAAAGGTGGGAAAAGGTATTTTTTATATATATAACTTGTGAATAAGTATGTTAATAATATTATTATATTTATTTAAAAAATAAATATAATAGAATTTAAATATGAGAAAAAAAATCTATCTACATACAAATACTGAATATTCATTTTTAAATTCTACAATTAGGGTTGCTGATTTGCTGCATTTAAGCAAACTAATGAATCAAGAATATATCACCTTAACTGACTTTCAAAATTTTTATGCTTTGCAGTATTATTGAGAATTTATGGATGAATATGATTTTAAACCTATCATAGGAGTTGAATTAGAACTTATCCAAGGTTTTAGAGTTATTGCTATAGCAAAAAATAATAATGGATTAAATTACTTATATAAAATCGTTACAAATATTTCACAAAGTCAAATCCCTGATTATTATTACCTTGATAATAATGATATTTACTTAATTGATCATGATGAATATGGACATATAGCAAAAGAAATTAATTTAGATTATTATTTAGATAATTTCTATCTTAATTCAAAAAAAGTATTACATCATCAAAGTGTTTATGCTCCAACCAAAAGGATTCTACATTTTGATGACAATGAACTATTACCTATCTTAACTTTTATAGCAGGCAAAAACGAAACAATAAGAGTATATAATGATTATTTTGATGATAATGAATTTGAAGATATTGATGAGATAGTTTATCTAAATATGCTAAAAATAGTTGAATCAATATCAATTAGTAAACCTGATTCAAAAATCAAATTAGCAAAGTTTTCCGAAAATTCCAAAGAAATATTTCAGTCAAAGGTATTAGGTAAACGCTACCAGCAACTAATTAAACATTATGATAAAGAACAAGTTATTCAAAGAATTAAACATGAAGTAAAAGTGATTGATTCGCTTGGATTTATTGATTATTTTTTAATTATTCATGATGCACTCTCTTATGCCCGCGAGCATAAGATAAATATCGGACCAGGTCGGGGTAGTTCATCAGGTTCCTTGGTAGCATATTTATTAGAAATTACATCGATTAATCCACTTGAATTTGACTTACTTTTTGAAAGATTTTTGAATGTCGATCGTGTGTCATTACCTGATATTGATATTGATATTCAAGATAACCGTCGCGATGAAGTATTAAGTTATTTAAAACAAAAATATGGAAGCGAAAATTTTGCATTAATATCGACTTTTCAGACATTGGCTAGTAAAAATTCAATTCGCGATGTTGCTCGTTATTTAATTTCAAAAAATTTAATCAATATCAGCAAAACTGAAATAGATAACATTGCATCAACACTAAGTTTAAATGATAAAAACCTTTTAGATGCTTACGAAAATAATTCAAAATATAGATTACATATTTCTAAATTTCCTTTATTACATCAACTAGCATCAAAAATTGAAGGACTGCCACGACAGGTTGGTTTACATGCTGCTGGTGTAGTGGTTGCAAATCAACCAATTAATCAATTAGTAGCAACTCATTATAATGATAATAGTTTTCAACAAATAGAAATTACAATGAATTATTTAGAACGTTTCGGTTTAATTAAGATAGACTTTTTAGGACTAAAAAACCTTACTTTTATACAAGAAATTGAAAACCAACTACCTGAAGAAAACCATTTTGATAATATAATGAATCAATCTTATTCACTTTTTAATGATAAAATAACATTTGATTTATTAAACAAACAATATACTGATGGAATTTTTCAACTTGAATCTCCTAAAATGAGACAAACTATAAAACAAGTGCATGTTGATAGTTTTGATGATATTTATGCAATTATTTCACTATTTAGACCAGGACCTGCAAAATATATACCGATATACGCTAAAAATAAACAGAATATTCACTTAATCGAAAAAGTACATCCGATTTATGATGCTATTGTGAAGCAAACATATGGGATTATAGTATATCAAGAACAAATTATGCAAATAGCTCAAAAATTGACAGGGATGACTTTTTCACAAGCAGACCTTTTACGTCGTGCAATTTCTAAAAAAGATGAGCAAGAGTTACATAAATTAAAAGGTTTATTCTTTGAAGGTGGACTAAAAAATAATATTCCAGAAGAAAAGCTTGAAGAAATTTATAGTAAAATAGAAAGTTTTGCAAATTACGGATTTAACAAAGCTCATGCTGTCGCATATGCATTGATAGCATATAAATTAGCCTATTATAAAACACGCTATCCACAAATTTTTTATCAAGCATTATTATCAGATGCAGGGATAGATTCATCAAATATCAAAAGATATTCAGAAGAGGCTTATATGCAAGGTATTTTAGTTGTAGCTCCTGATATTAATATCTCTGGTGCCTCAGCAGTGTTTTGAAAGGATCGTATTTATCTTTCCTTGCAGATTATCAAAGGTATTGGTTCGGTTGCTGTAACTAAGATTATCAGTGAACGCAGTAATTACGGATATTATCCTGATTTTATAACTGCTATTTTAAGATTAAAAAGGGTAGGTATTGGTGAAGCAGTTATAGATATTTTAATTAAAGCAGGAGTTTTCAGAAGCTTTGGTGGAGTTAAATATTTACTTACTATGATTCCAACTATTAATGAACTTTTTGCCGCCTATCAGATGCAAGTAAAAAGAAGTTCGGAAAATTTAGATGATTTTGATTTTTTATTAACATATATATCAAATGCACAGGTCTCACAAATGATATTTCCACCAGTTACCGAAGATTTAACCGAGCAAGAAGCATATGAAATTAAATATTTAGGGGCCAAATATACAACGGATAATAAAGAATATTTAAAAAAATTAAAAGATGATCATATTCCGTGTCTGATTAATGTTAATGAAGTAGGTTTATGAATCGATGTTGAGATTTTATCAGTTAAAAACGGAAACAATCCTAGACACACAAAGGTAAAAGTTAAAGATATTTCAGCGGTTGTAGAACTGCAAGGTTGAAGTCAAAATATAAAAAATTTATTAAATCGAAAACCAAAAACACGAATTCGAGCATTTGTAAAAAAGCGCAACGGATTTTATAATCTTATCGAATACAAGGAACTAATCAATGACTAAGCAAGAAATTTCATTAGTAATAGATGGAAATTATTTAATTTTTCAATCTTTTTATGCATCATATCGAGGCGATTTAACTAATATTTTAAGAAACGATGAAGGTTTTCCAACTAATGCATTACAACTATTTTTAATGCAAATGATTAAGTTAATTAAACACATAAAACCAAAATACCTTTTCATCGCTTTTGATGCACCAGGAAAAACGAAAAGACACTTGCAATATAGTAAGTATAAATCAGGTCGTGCTTCATCTCCGAATGAGCTATATTTGCAAATTGATAAAATCAAAGAGATTTTAAGTGTGTTAAAATTACCATGATTTCAGCAATTTGGTGATGAAGCAGACGACCTTGTTGCAACTTATGTCACAAAAATACCAGGTAAAAAGTTTATTTTTTCAGCCGATAAAGATTTATTACAATTAGTTAGTTCAGATGTTGAAGTTATATTGAATAAAAAAAATGAATATCTTCATATTAATGAGCAAAATTTTGTTGAATTTTATCATATAAAACCTAATCAAATAGCTACATATAAAGGTTTAAAAGGTGATCCATCGGATAATCTACCTGGAGTATGTGGAATTGGTGATATAACAGCAATTAAGTTAATTAAGGCTTTCAATGACTTTGATAATATCTATAAAAATATCGTAAACAGCAATCTCTTTACCAAATCAATTAAAGAAAAACTTTTAGCAGGTTATAGTGATGGAAAAATGTGCTATGAACTGGCAAAATTAAACACAGATGTAAGTGATTTTGATCTGAATATCCAAAAATATCTGCTCAACATCGATTTAGAAGCTGCAAATGATGTTCTTGATCAACTACAACTTAATACGGTAAAATCATGACTAATAAAACTAAAAAAATAGCAATTGTAGGTAGAATCGCCTCAGGAAAAAGTTATTTTCTTAACACATTAGCTTCCTTGGGCTATAAAACCATAAATATGGATGAATATGTATTAAATATATATCAAAATGATTTAGCCTTTATCAAACTGATACAATGCAGCATCGGAGAGTTTTTAATAAAGGATGGTAGAATATCAAAACAAGTTTTAAAAGATTGATTAGCACTTGATTATAACAATTTTGAAACTCTTGAAAGACTTTTATATCCATATTTAAAAACAAAATTACTACAAGAAACATTTGATTTTGTTGAAATACCAATTTTATTTACTCAAATAACAGATTTTAGTGACCTTTTTGATGAAATTTGAAATATGTCTATATGTCCGAAAAAGCGCAAGGAATTTGTTAATAAGCGCTTTGTGGAAAAGTCATTTTTTGAGTATTTAGATAAAAAAAATAACTATAAATGAACTAAAAACGAATTTTTTAGAAACAAAAGGGTTGTGAATATCCCTATGAGAAGTCGTGATACTAAGCAAAAAATTATGAAAATTCTGCAAAAATATAAATAAGTATTTAAAATTATTCTTACCTGATTATCTAAAAAGGAGTACCAGATGAGTTTAATGCAACATTTGGAATATAATAATTTTGTTATTTCTAAAAATTTTAATATCTCTACAGATGATTTACATAACCTAAGACAATTTTATGGAAGTTTTTTAGGCCCTGAAGGAGTATGTTTATACGAGTATTTACTGGATTTAGCAGGTGGGCAAGATTATAGTGTGGTTGAATATGATTTTTCAACATTAGCAATTTTTATAAATATACACGAATCACAACTTCAATCGGCTCGTGTCCGTTTAGAAGGAGCTGGTTTGATTAATACATATAAAGATAATAAAAAAGCCTTAACAATTTTTGAAATTCAAAAACCACTTACACCTGAAAATATCCAGCGAAATACCTTTTTGACTAATTTAATTGTAAGTAAAATAGGGAAGATAAATTTTGATAAGTTCATAAAATCCAGAAGGCAAAAAATTGTGTCTTCATATGAATTTAATTATGAAGATATTACATCAGATTTTTTTAGTGTTTTTTCAACTGTAAATCAAACAGAATCAGAGCAAATTGAAAGAAAATTAATTATGAATCAAGGTGCTACTTTAATAAGTGATCAAGAAATTAAGGTTTATACTAAAAAACATAACCTTCCTATTCCATTAGAAATAGGAAATGTACAATATTCTAATGCATATGAAGCAATTTTAAAACTTACACCACAGGCTTTTTTTAAACAACTAAGTAATGAAGAAATTTCATCAGCTGATGAAATTTCATTAAAAACATGAACAGATAGAATTCCAGAAAGCAAATGTTTAAACTTAATTATGTATATAGCACGTTTAAAATATAAAAGCGATAAGTGACATAAACACATCTGAACAATGATTTTAGAAATAAGTTCACAAAACTTGTTTAAATTTGAAGATATTGAAAAATATTTAGATGGTAAATTAAAAATTGATAAGAGATACACCCATATTTTTGAGCAAAAAACTGTATTAAAACAAGATTTTCTCACTAGAAAGACTAGTTAATGTTTGATTTTTCAAAACCCAGATCTAATTTTCAAAACCCACATCTTTCTTTAACAAATTTACCATCAAAACAACAAGTTATTAATGAAATTAAACAAAATCCAATATTATCACCTATTTTTAAAACATTAGCATTTACAGAGAATGATATTATTAATTCATATGCCAATTTAATTGACTATGTTCAAGAACAAAATGACCCGAATCGTTTATTTATTACAAATATTAAACGTGGGTATAATGGTCAAATAAATTTTACCAAGACACTTAATCACAAATCACCTTATATAACTGACTATAAATTATTGAATAACATAAAATTTAAATACATTTCTTCACCGATGACATCTGAAAGTTTGTCACATTTACAAATTACCTCAGAATCAGAAAGTGGATTTAAACATATGATGGAAATAAATTCACCATGATTAATTAATGAAAATAAATTTCGTGGGTTTTTCTTATACGGTGATGCAGAAAGTTCACGAAATCTAATGTTATCAGCTTTGACTAACGAATTTGCTTTAATGAATAAAAAAGTTGCCTATTTAAATATTAATAATTTAGATTCATATTCAAAAACTTTCATAAGACGTAATAGCGAAGATATAGTAAGTGAAATTAATGATTTTTTAACCAGTATTTTGTACTTAGATGTAATTATTTTTGACGAACTTGGACTAAAAAAGTTTTCAAATTGATTTTTAGAAACTTTTTTAGAACCTTTATTAACAGAATGTGTAGCGAATAAAAAAATAGTTATTTTCGGTTCTTATTATACCCCTGAATTACTGGATAAACAGTTTTTCAAAGACGGGTATAAAGATGATCGAAACGGATTAACACCGATGGCTAAAAAAATACTAATGCTTATAAATAAACTATCAAACTATCGTTCCTTATGAATTGGTAATAAAAAGGATAAATAATGAAAATTATCTTAGCAGGAACACCTGAATTTGCTGTTAAACCCTTTGAACAAGTGATAAATAACTTTGATGTAGTTGCCATTGTCAGTCAGCCAGATCGTCCAGCATCACGTGGATATAAAGTAAATCCTACACCAGTGAAATTACTTGCAAAAAAATATAATATTCCTTTATATCAACCCCAGAAAATATCGCAAATCTATGAGCAGTTAGCATCATATCAAGTTGATATATTTTTAACTTGTGCTTTCGGTCAATATATCCCAACAAAAATTCTTGATTTACCAAAAATAGCATCTATAAATATTCATGGTTCTTTACTTCCTAAATATCGTGGAGCAGCACCGATTCAATATAGTTTGTTAAATAACGATTCAGAAACAGGAATTTCACTAATATATATGACCAAAGAATTTGATGCAGGAGACATTCTGTTTACATCAAAAATTGCTATCTTACCAAGAGATACATCACAAACAATGTTTGAAAAACTTTCAAATTTAGCTTCTGAAAATATAGTAAAATGACTAAAAGATATAGAGTTGAATAAAATAAATCCTATAAAACAAGATGTATCCAAAGTAGTTTTGTCTCCTAAGTTAAGTAAAGATGATGCACTTTTAACTAGTTATATGAGTAAACAACAAGCATTTAATATCATACGTTGTTTTTCAAGCAATCCGGGTGCATATATAATTTATCAAAATAAACGCTTGAAAGTATATTATGCTTATTTTGAGCCAATTAAGAATGCAATAAAGTTAGATTTTAGTGACGGTTCATTATATGCTAGTGATTATCAATTCGAATCTAAAAGACGGGTAATTTTAAAATAATAAGATATAATTATATAATGAAATACAAGGTCGGTGATATTGTTATAGCAAAAGTGTTTAAAGTAGGTCCACAATATGTTTCATTGCAAACCAAGGATTTTACTAAGTTTTTTATTTATCGCGAAGATATTAGCGATTATAAACCTTGCAAAATTTACGATATATTCAAAATAGGAGATATCGTAAATTTTGTCTGTTTATATTTTAATATAAACAAAAACTATGGATATGGAAGTTATAAAAAAAATCATCCTAATGAATTAAGAACATATGGAAATTATTGATTAAAAGAAACTTCAAAAGGTTTTAGAAACTTAATTAATTATATGAACATACGCATCAAGGAATTTGCAAAACGAGAAAATAACCAGGATGTAAATAAAGATGTCAAAGGTTAAAATAAATACTTTATATAAAGCAAAATATCTACAAAAAGAATTATACATTTTTAACACTAATATTATCAGTAAACTTAAAAGTTTAAATTTTAAAGGTTCACAACACCTAGGATTTGATGATATAGCAATAAATTATAGTGTTAAAGGATTTAATAATATTATTAATTTTTGTAATTTATTATATAAAAATAATATTAAATATTTGCTAGTAATAGCATCAAAACAGACACAATTGATGCTTCAATCAGCACTTGAATTTATTTTTGGTAAATATGATTTTTATTCTGATGTAAAGATAAAATTAATTTTTATTAATAACGAAGATACAAAAGTTAACATTGAATCTAAGATTTATACATATTTTCATCACTGTGATATAAAACATACAGGAATAATGTTTTTAGATGTATTTGATAACATCAATAAATTAAAAAGTAAATGGTTGATTGAATTAGTTCTATCAAAATTTAACCAGCATGCAAGTGAATTTTTTGTGCAAAAACTTATTTATTTTATTGGTAAAAAAGAATGGTTTGCTAATTTAGCAAAATATAATATCCCTGATTCTAATATATTGTTTGTCTCATCATCAGTTCATAACCAATTTTCTTTTTTCTCAGAGTTATATTTAGTATTATTAGCTACACAAGGAGTAAATTTAAATAAATTAATTCACGGGTATAAAAACATTTCTGAAAGCATTTATGCAAACGATTCATATTTTAACAAAGCACTAGGTTTGTTTTTACATTTAGTTAATTTTTATAAAGCAAACAACACAAAAAAAGATATTTCATTAAATATCTTTGTTGGTTATGATGATTTTTTAGAAAATTTATCAAAGGTGTTTGCTTACCATTTTAATATGCTTACAGTAAGAAAAAAAGTTTTTAATGATAGTTGTGTTTTTTCTCGGGATATTTCTAGCATAGGTCAATCTATTTTATCAAACGGTTTACCAAAAACTTTATTTTATTTTGTATTTAAACGTAAATATTTTGATTATCAATTATCTTCGAATATTGATTTTGATGATTTATTATCAAATCTTTCTAATTTTACCTTACATGCCTTTAAAAATACCAGTCTTAATTCTTTTAATAACTATTTTATTTCATATATTGATGATTCTAAATCTGTTGAGATAGAAATAGCTAATAACGATGAAGAAGCATTTGGAGAACTAATTGGTTTGTTATATTGAAGCAAAATATTATATGCAATTTATTATGATTTAGATTTATTTACATAAAAAGTTGGTAACACCAACTTTTTGTCTTAAAAGAAAAATTTTGTTGCTAATTTTATATAAATATATCCAGAAAATAACGAGAATAATTGTGCTATAAATAAAGGAATGTTTATTATATAAATTCAGTAATATAAATAACTATGATAATATGAAATATTAGGTATAAATTGCATAATAATTACAAATAAAAGTAATATAGGTATAGCAAAACTCATTAATAAAGTCTTTAGTTTACCTCAAAAGTTTGCTGAAATTTCCTGATTATTTTTTATCAATAACCCACGACATCCATCAACAATTATGTCACGTAATATGAATAATACTGTTGACCAAATTGGCGTATAAGAAATAACAGAAAGATAAATTAAAACAGAAGTTGTCATTATTTTATCAGCCAGAGGATCTCATAACTTACCAAAAGCAGTAATAATACGGTTTTTACGTGCTATTTTACCATCATAATAATCAGTAATCATCGCAGTGATAAAGATAATAAAAATAAGGATGTTAAAAATTAAATACATAATAGCTAAAAGCGAATTAGTTTGATTTAAAATATCTTTATTTGCAAAGAAAATCGTTGCATTAATACTAATAAGGATAATAATTGGTATAACTAAAATAATTCTTATTAAAGTAAGTTTATTAGGAACATTTAATGATTTAATTCATTGCATTACGTTTTTCTAACAATCTTTCTTTATATTTTTCTTCAAAAGCAGATTCGATTTGTTCAGGTGTTTTTAAATCATCTACATTTGTTCGTGCAGCTTCCGTTGCTATTTTTTGTGCTTCTGGTACATATTTTTTAAAGTCAGCAAGCAGAATACTAAATTTCTTTTCTCAAAGATTAGAATTTAAATCTCTTAGCATCTGTATTTCTTGCACTTCTTTTTGAAATTTAGGATTTTGAATAATAAAATTTTTAAATTCATATTCATCTAAGATATCATTAAGAAGGCTTTTTGTAGCCATATTGATATGTGACATTTTGTATTCACCAATACTTACAACAAAATTTTCATGTGTTTGGTGATTTAAATCAATCAATTTATTTAACTTAACAGTAGTCTCATACCAATATAACTTCGAATTTCATTCATATTCAGCAGCAGCAGCCTTTGTTCTTTTGTTTTCAACCTTAGTTTTAATTGATTGATAAACAAAATAACCTATTAGTGCAAGAATAACTACACCAAAAATAACTCATATAATAATCCCACTACCACCAAACGGAGAAGCAGTGGTATTAGTTGTAACTGAGCCTTGGTTTGCAGTCGGGGTTTCTTCAAACCTAATAATATTCATATATCTCCTTATTTTCTTTTAATTTGTAATCTTCATTTAAATGTTTTTTCAAGTCGACAACCTAAAGCGATTTGAGTTTTCAATTCTTCAATGTTTGGAGCTTTCTCTAGCTCACCTTTACTTAAGCGCATAATTATATCGATAAGCATTGCATTTATTAAGTTTTTACTAATCACTTCTTTGTTTTCAGGTTTTTCATATATTACGAATCCACCATCAGAAAGTCTTTCGTGAATAGCAACTTGAGTACCAGATACAAGTTGATTCATCTCCTTTTTTATTTCTTTTAATTCATCATTAATTTCGTTATAGCGTTCTGCTAATAACTTTAATTTTTCAATATCTACTGTATTATCCATAATTAAACTCCTAGATTTGGTAAGTTAATAGGTGTATAAATATTCATATTTTGAATTATCGGGATGCCGATGTCTAATAATTCTTTGCTATGATGTTCGTTGTGTGATTTTGATGATATGATACCAACTTTTCAGGCAAATCATAAAACAAATAAATTCAGTCCAAAGAAAACCAAGGTTGATAAAGCATCAGAAAGAGTGGTTAAAATAGGTGCTGACATAACAGCAGGATCTTTTTTGAAACGTATTGCTAAAAGTGGAATAGTAGTTCCTAAAAACTTAGCAAAAATTACTACAAATCATAAAGATAAAGAACTAGCAATAATGATAAATGATAATGTTGCTCAGTCACCAATTTCATCTTTAAATTTTGGTGAAGCACTGTAAATACCATAATAAACATATAGACGCATAACATTTACCGTAAACATTATTGCACCAATTATCAAACCTACATTAAGTTCTTTGAAAATTACCTTTCGATATTCTTTTTTAGTAAAGTCACCTAATGCAGCAGCTCTGGTAATTGTTGTTGACGATTGTGAACCGGCATTTCCGGCGGCACCTGAGATAATAGGAATAAGTGAAACTATAATCGCTGTTGATACTGTAATACCAAGTCCTTTTATGACATTTTCAGAAAGATTTGTAAATTCTTGAATAATAAATTGTGATGCAGTTGCAGATAGCATAAGGATAATAAGTCATAAAACACGGGATTTGATAATTTTCAAAATTGATGTTTTTAAATAACTTTCTTCTGCTGCATCAGCATTAATACCAGCCATTTTATAAATATCCTCAGTTGCTTCATCTTGAATAATATCGATAACATCATCGGAAGTGATCATCCCGATAAGTCGGTTATCACTCGTTACAACTGGTAAAGTTGCTTTATCATGGTTTGAAAAAACCTGTGCTGCAAATTCTTTATCATCAGTAGGTTTAACACTTGCAACAGCATTATATATATCTTCAAGCAAGACATCTTCATCGGAAAAAACAAGTTCTTCTAATGTTACATCACCTAATAAAAAACCATGTGGATCAGTTATGTAAAAATTATAACCCATTAAAATATTTTGATTATAATCTCTTTTAATTTTAGCAATCGCTTTTTTACAAGTTCAATTGGATTTAAGGATTGAAATATCCACGCTCATGTAACTTCCGACTTGATCATCATTGAAAGAAAGAATTTGATTAATTTTTTCTCTTTTTTCCTTAGGTGTCTGTGAAAGAATTTTGCGAGTTAAATTTGCTGGTAATTCTTCTAAAATGTCTGCTAATTCATCAGTCTCGATTTCTTGCAAAACTTTCTGTCCTAAGTCATCAGTAAATAAATTAACAAGTTTAATTTTTACATCATCATCTAAGTATGAAAAAACTTCAGCAGCTTCTTCAGTTTTTAAAATACGCAAAATATAAATTTGATGTTCGTCAGGAAGTGATTCAACCGCCTTAGCGAAGTCAGCATGTGGTGTATCTTCTTCAAGATCCCGAATTTTCTTAACACTTTTCTCTTTTGTTAAAATTCGAAGTTTACCAATAAGAGTCGCAAGGGTAATTTCAACTGTGTTGTTTTCCATAATTACTCCTTAAGATAGTTAATCAATTGTTCTTGAAATTCATTCATTTTAATTATTTCAATGCTACTACGTTTCATAAATCTTATCGAACCATTTTCTTCAGAAACAACAATTGTAACTGCATCAGATTGTTCAGAAATACCAATTGCAGCACGATGACGCGAACCGTAATCTGCACTTACTGATTTACTTGTAATTTTATAAAATGTAGCAGCATAATATATCCGATTTTCACGTATTACTACTGCCCCATCATGTAAAGGAGATTCTTTGTTAAAAATTGAAATAAGCAGAGAACTAGAAATATTTGCATCTAAAACAACACCATCAGTTCTCAAATTATCAATATTTTCTGTGTTCTCAATGGTAATTAATGCACCTATTTTATGTTTTGATAAATATTCAACTGTTTCTCGCAACTGATTGATTAAACGGATTTGACTACTTTTACCGAGTTTATCATATTTATTCTTTTTTAATTTTGAACTAAAAAATGTGTGTATGGTAGGTCATAAAATTATTATTATAATTACAGTTAATAAAATTAAAATAATTATTAATAATACTAAAATTGCATCATCCAAGATAACTTCCTATAAGGTTTTACCGATAAAGAATGCTATTAATAATAAACCAATAATCAAAATTAAAACTAAAAATGAGATAAATAAGTTTTTTGTTAAATCACGTTTAATTCAAGGGAGTTGTTTTTGTTGTTCTTTATAGATTTGTTTTTGTTGTTTCTGTTTTGCTTTTGCTATTGCATATGCAATTTCTTCTTGTCTAAATTGCACAAATTTATCTTTTTTATCCATAAATCCCCCTAATTTTTATAATCATATAGTTTTATAATTATATATTTTTTTCTTTCTTTTGTTATTAAAAAATAAGCGAAAATAGTCACCTTAGATAATAACTTGCTATATATTATGTTGGAATGACATATATAAATATATATCAAAACTTATCAAAGTATAATTAATAATTAAATAACAAAAAGGAAAATTTAGCAGAAGTTATATAAATTTCACAGTTAATAAGATATAAGTACTAGAAGTATTCATATTCTAGTTTGTTAATTTAGACAAATTCTTAATTAAAAAAACCAAAAAATGATAGAATTAATATATATGTTTAAAAAGAAATTTAAACTGCTTTTATGATTTTCACTCCCATCAATTTTTTTAACTACTGTTTCATGTAGTTCGATTAGTGTTGATTCTGAACTAAAGGATTTTCATAATTTTTATCTTAATACAAGAAAAGAAAATAATCCGAGATATAAATATTTACTTGCCTTAGTTGCCTATTTTGATAATTCTTTTAAGCAAACATTTGAGCAATTAAGACAAGGAAGCGGAGAAGTTGCAGCAAAAGATTTAACAAAATTTGCAGCATCGATACAGGCAAAACATAAATTATTTAATCTTTTAAAGAACGAATTATCTATAATCCCACTAGAGAAAATAAATGATTCAAACCAAGGTATTGCTTCATTAACTTTTTTAGAAAAATATAAGTTTATACACGGAGAAAACGAGAATCGTTTTCGTTCTTTAAAAGACACAACCAATGATTTTTTATATCTTGGGGATTTTAATTTATTATCACAAGGATTATTGTATAATCATTTTATATATATAAATTCACAATATTTTCCAAGAGATATTAATTCTGATATATATATTTTTTATAATCAATTCCAAGGTTTTATCGCACTTGCAGACCAAGGAAAAAAGAATTTATTTTATAATTTAGCAAAGGATGTAAATTCTAATAATCACCTTGATAAAAGATTGCAAAAATATCAGCAATTGATTAATCAAAATGTTAAAGAAAAATCTAATGTGACTAATATACAGTCAAATTGAGAAAAACTGTTAAAAGTTCAAAAAGAACTTATAGCATATTTTGGACCATTTTTTGATGATATGAGACAAATATTCCAGGCAATTGATACATCGTTTTTTAAAACATTATCATTTGAACCGATTTTGGATGAATCAGATTTTCTAAAAATAAAAAATTATTTTAACTTTTTAACTACATTTTCAGATGTGTATTATATAACTATGAGTGATTTAATGCTTTTAAAACAGGATATAAATGATAAAATTAATAACTTGATTTTAAATATGCAAAATTCAGATGTTTTTAATAACACCGAATTAAATAAATTTAAAAACAACTTAAATAATCTATCGAATGAACAAATTTATAAGAAATTATTAAATATATTTAATGATGGATATAATACTAATGAATTTAAAAAACAGATGATGCAGAAAATAAATAATTACATAAAAAAGCACAGTAAGGAGTTATATGAAGATAGGTAATTCAAAAGTAGCAATTGATGCAATTAATAAATATGAAAATATAATTATTTTTCACCATATTCGTCCTGATGGTGACTGTTTAGGTTCTCAATTTGGTTTAAAAGAACTTATTAAAACAAACTTTCCAAATAAAAAAGTTTATACGGTAGGTGATAATGTAGGCGTTTTTGATTTTATGAACTATGATTTTGATAAAATTGAAGACATCGATTTTAACAATTCATTAGCAATAGTTGTTGATGCATCAAGTGGAGATCGGATTCAGTGTGCTGAACTTTTATATCAAAAATTAACTACTGCAAGATTAAGAATTGATCATCATCCAAATGAAGCAGATATTGATTATGAATATAATTGAATTGATGAGCATTATGTAGCGGCTGCTGAGATGATTGCGCAATTAGCTTATGATGCAGGTTGAAAAGTATCAAAGAGTGCATCAGAACATATTTATTTAGGTATTAATACAGATTCAGGACGCTTTTTATTTCCTGACACATCGCAGCGAACATATCAACTTGTAGCATTTTTAATGCAAAATGGGTTCCATCCACAAAACATTTTGAGACAACTAAGTAAGAGAAGTTTAAAAGATATAAAAATAATTGGTAAAATTCTTTCAGAATTCAAACAATCAAACAGAGTTTTATATTATGAAATCAAACAAGATTTTTTAAATGAATTTGAAATCAATTCCTTACAGGCAGCATTATATGTCAATGAGTTAGCAAATATTGAAAATAATTTATGTTGAGCATTATTTATCCAACTTGAAGATGGTAGAATACGTGGTAGATTACGTTCAAGTGGACCGTTAGTAAATGTTGTTGCAAACAAATATAATGGTGGTGGACACGATAATGCAGCAGGAATTACATTAGAAAACTGAAGCCAAGTTAATGATGTTTTAAAGGACTTGAATCAAAGCATAAGTGATTGAGAGGAAAAATGCGAGTAGGTAATTTAACAGATATTAAAAATGCAATTGAAAAATATGATAATATAGTTATTTTTCATCACATTCGTCCCGATGGAGATTGTCTAGGTTCACAATTTGCACTAAAAGAGTTAATTCAAGATAACTTCCCACATAAGATGGTTTATGCAATTGGTGACCATCAAGATGCTTTTAAGTTTATGAATTTTGAACACGATTTGATCCCTAATGATGAAATCTTGGCAAAATCACTTGGGATTGTTGTGGATGCTAATTTCAAAGAGAGAATTGAATTTAGTGATGTTTTAGATAAAAACTTGTTTGCTCAAGTTATTAGGATAGATCACCATCCTAATGAAGATGATTTAGCGGAAAATGCTATTAGATGGGTTGATTCAACATATGTAGCCGCTGATGAAATGGTAACTGAATTAGCAGTTGAAAGCAATTGAAAAATAACACCAAAGGCTGCTAATTATTTATATTTAGGGATTTATACCGATTCAGGACGCTTTTTATATAATAACACTTGTGCAAGGACTTTTAATTTAGTTGCACATTTATATCAAGCAGGATTAGATGCAGATTTTATTCATAAGAATTTATCTCAAACAACCATGGAAGACTTAAAATTTAATGCCTGATTGATGTCTACTTTAAAAACTCGCGAAGGGGTAGCATACATTCAAAATGACTTGCTTACCACAAAAAAATATGGAAAAACTTCTCAAGGTTCATTGCGTGTAAATTCGATTGCGAATATCAAAGGGTTTCCGATTTGAGTGCAATTTTTAGAAGAAGAAGATGGTAGGGTGCGTGTTGAATTTCGTTCAAATGGTCCAATAGTTCGTAATGTAGCCTTAAAATGAGGCGGTGGTGGTCATGAACGCGCCGCTGGTTGCATTATTGATAGTTTTGATCAAGTTGAATTAGTGATTGATGATTGTGCTTATGAAGTTGAAAGATATACAAGTGAGCAAGAATAGCAAAAAAGTGCATTTTTATGCATTTTTTCTATGCTAATTATAGTTTTTAGCAAATGTGATATAATAAAATCATATGAGTATCTTCAAATTAAATGCACAGTATCAACCATCTGGTGATCAACCACAGGCTATATCATTTCTTGTGAACGGCATAAACAAGCACCATAAACATCAAGTGCTTCACGGTGTCACTGGTTCTGGAAAAACCTTTACAATAGCAAATGTGATTAAAGAGTTTGATAAACCTGTTTTAGTTTTATCGCACAATAAAACCTTAGCTAGTCAACTTTATTCTGAATTAAAAAACTTCTTTCCTGATAATGCTGTTGAATACTATATATCATATTTTGATTACTTTAGACCTGAAGCTTACAAACCTAATACAGATACTTATATAGAAAAAGATTCGCGTACAAATGAGCAAATTGAAGTAATGCGATTGAGTGCAATAAACTCATTGATTACTCGCAAAGATGTGATTGTAGTAGCATCAGTTAGTGCAATTTATGGTGCATTAAATCCAGATGTATACCGTGAATCTTTTTATCGTTTCTATGTAGGATTGCAAATAAGCAAAAAAGATTTTAATTATAAACTTATTAAAATTTTATACAACCGAAACGATGTTGAAGCAAAGCCTGGTGAATTTTCTGTTAAAGGTGATGAAGTTATCATCAGACCATCAGATAATGAAGAAGTTGCTGTGCGAGTTAGTTTTTTTGATGACATTATTGAAGAAATAGCTATTATTCATGCTTTAAATAAACATGTAATTGAAAAAAAGAAAATCTTTGTGCTAGTTCCCGGAGATGCTTATGCAACCGATGATAGCATATATGATCAAATTATCCCTAAAATCCGTTCTGAATTACATCAACGGCTTGCTGACTTTTATAAAGAAAACAAACTGCTGGAAGCGCAAAGACTGAATCAAAGAATTAGCAATGATTTAGATGAGTTATCTGAATTTAAGATGTGCAAAGGGATAGAAAATTATTCAATGTATTTAGATGGTAGAACTTTTGGTGAGCGACCATACACACTTTTAGATTATTTCCCCCCTGAATCGTTGGTTTTCATCGATGAATCGCATATGTCTATTCCACAACTTAATGCAATGTATAAAGGGGATCATTCGCGAAAGCAAACCTTGGTAGATTATGGTTTTAGACTTCCATCTGCATTAGAAAATCGCCCTTTGAAGTTTGAAGAAACTGAAAATAATTTTGATTTTTTTAAAATCTATATTTCAGCAACTCCTGCTGAATACGAGCTAAATAAGGCACAAAATAATGTAACTAAGATGTTTATTAGACCAACAGGTTTAACTGACCCAGAGGTGGTGATTAAATCCACCGTAAACCAAATTCAGGACATTCATGATACTATTATTCAGCAACGACAAAGTGGTGGTAAAACTGTTGTAATTACTATTACTAAAGAAAGTTCAGAAAAGATTACGGAATATCTTATTTCACTTGGTATAAAGGCGGCATATATTCATTCGGAATTCAATACCTTTGAACGAAACGAACTGATTCGTAAATTACGTATCGGACAAATCGAGGTTTTAATCGGAATTAACTTACTACGTGAAGGAATTGATATTCCAGAAGTATCAAAAGTTTTAATTTTAGATGCTGGTGCACAAGGTTTTATGCGAACTGCCTCATCATTAATCCAAATTATCGGACGCGCATCACGGAATGCAAATGGACAGGCTGTTTTATATACGGATAATATTACCGAAGCAATCCAAATTACTTTGGATGACAACAAATTAAAAAGACAAAAACAACTTGAATATAATAAAATTCATAATATAGCTCCTAAAACAATCACAAAAGCAATACCACCTTCTATTTATGCTGATGGGATGCAAGGAGCAATAGATTTAATTTTAAGAAAGAAAAAACAAACCAAAGAAAATCAATTTGCTAAAAAAGATGATGTGATTAAAGAATTAAGAAAACAAATGGAAGCAGCAGCAAAGCAACAAGATTATGAGCGTGCTATTCAGTTGCGAGATATGATGTTTGAGCTGCAAAAAGGAGAATAATGTATACATATCAAGATATTTTAGATGACATTGATGTCATCCAAATCCGCTCTGTGGATGTTGTTTCAGTATACAATGCTTTTTTAAAAGTGTTTGCTATCGAAGTTGATAAAAATAATCCAGTTTATCACGAAGTAACTTGAAATAATTACCGTTCAAATGCAGGTTTTTCAAAACCGTTATATCGTTTCATTTTTTATATGTTTTATTATTTGAAAGACTTTAATTATATTGGTAAAAATCTCACAAGAGAACAAGCATTCGTAAAGATAAAAGAGTTGTTTGAACTCGATGCTACCTTTGAGTATCAAGCAAATTCACAAGCAGAAAACATTCTAGAGCAAGCAAAACAGATTTTTAGACTTGCTTATGTTGATGGTTCAACAAAAGATTTGTTAGTGCTAGTAGAAGAATTTGATATATTAAAGGATACTGATAAAAAACAAGCATTAAAGAAGATTTATTTTGATTTTGAACCATTTAATGGGTGTGATATCCCAGATTAAAAACATCGTAATATTACGATGTTTTCTTTTGTTTATTCAAGTATTTATTACGAAGTTTTTCAATGTTTTTAGGATTTATATAATAAGAAGCTAAAAAGTAAAATAAAACATAAATAAAGAATACAGGAATAGTATCATATTGGTATAACGATCACTGCAAATCCTTATTTTCATTATAAGCACTTGGAACTCATGCTATTGTTAGAGAAAGACCTAAAACCATAACTAAATACTGAAAATGATATGCTTTATATTTTTTATAAAAAATAAGTAAAAATACAGGAATTAAGGTAAAAATAGTTACCAATGTAGAAAGCACAATTAATGCTCATCCTGGAACGACAAAATTAGTTATTATCCTTCAAGGAACCACTTTACCACTAAAAATAACTATAAAAATAATTATTGCAACAAAATAAATGTTAAAACCTAATACTCATCAATTACGAGTTTTTTTATTCACGGTTTTCCTTTAGTTTAAAAAGCATTTGCATAAATTCTTTTAAACCTATTGTAATAGTTTGTTCACTTGCATAAGCACGATAAGAAATTTGATTAGTGATTCTTTCTTTTTCACCTACTATTACTTGGAATTTGGATTTAGACATTTGTGCTTCACGTACTTTTTTAGCTAATCTTTCATCTCTTAGATCTACCTTTGATCTGATGAAGTTAGTAAAAAGTTTATCATTTATATCTTTTGCATATTCAATGTCATCATTATGGTTTGTTGCAGGGATTACAGTAACTTGCTTAGGTGCAAGTCAAAAAGGTAAAACTCCTTTTGTTTGCTCGATTAAAATAGCAACAAATCTTTCATAGGTTCCGATTAAACCACGGTGAATTAAAACAGGTCTTTCTTCTTGATTGTTTGAATTAATAAATGTGATATCAAAACGTTGTGGTAGCAAGAAGTCTAGCTGCAAGGTAGAAACTGTTATTTCGTGTCCTAGTGCTGTAAAAATTTGAATATCCATTTTTGGTCCATAAAAAGCAGCCTCACCGACTTTTTCGACATAATTTACACCTAAATCATTAAGCACGTCGCGTAATTGTGCTTCTGCTTCGTCTCACATCTGATCATCATTATAATATTTTTGAGTATCTGTTTTATCACGAAGTGATAAAGAAACATAACTAATTTGGATTTTAAATGCTTGTAATGTTTCCTTAATCAGTGAATACATGGATTTAAATTCCGATGCTATTTGATCTTTTCTTACAAAAAGATGTCCTTCAGTAAGTAGCATTCCACGAACCCTTTCTAATCCTGTTAAAGCACCTGATTTTTCATAACGATAAAGTTGTGATTGTTCACTATAACGAATTGGTAAATCGCGATATGAGCGTTTTTCACTGCTATAGCATATGATATGATGTGGACAAGTCATCGGACGAGCAATAAGTTGCTCATTTTCATCCATATTAATAGGTTTAAACATATCATCTTTGTAGTGTTCTAAATGACCAGAAA
Source organism: Mycoplasma sp. 394 (assembly GCF_054353895.1). Lineage (NCBI taxonomy): Bacteria > Bacillati > Mycoplasmatota > Mollicutes > Mycoplasmatales > Mycoplasmataceae > Mycoplasma > Mycoplasma sp. 394. The sequence goes on from NZ_JBTHHL010000002.1 coordinate 72,535, forward strand.
TTTGGTAAAGTTGTTTTTCTCCAAAATGTGGTGTTAAAACTTCGGTAAATCCATATTTTCGATCATTTTGTAATACTAAATTTCTTATTTCATTATGAATATACATTCCATCTTCCAATCAAAATGGTAATCCTTGTCCACCAAGTTTATTAAACATAAACAACTTTAATTCTTTACCGATTTTACGGTGATCTCTTTCTTTGCGATCTTGTAAAAGGGCTAAATAATTATTAAGTTGTTCAGCATTTTCTCACGATGTACCATAAATTCTAGTAAGCTGGATGTTATCAGAATTACCTCTTCAATATGCACCAGCAAGGTTTAAAAGTTTAAAATGTTTGATATTTTTAGTATTTTCAATATGTCCACCAGCACATAAATCCACAAAAATAGTTTCATTATTTTGTGGGTCCTTTAATGCATAAAAAGTAATATCTTTTCCTGCTGCTTTTAATTCATTATATAACTCTTTTTTATATGGTTTATCTACAAAATCATATTCATCAATAGATACCTGCTGCATAATTAAATTTCTTGCTGCGATCTTTTTCATCATTTTTTCAACTTTAGCTAATTGAGTATCTGAAAAAGGTTCTAAAAATTCAAAATCATAATAAAAACCTTCATCAGTTGCAGGACCAAAACCTAATTTAGTATTTGGATATAATTTTAAAATTGCTGCTGCTAGTAAATGTGATGTAGTATGGTTTAAATGTTTATCTGCTTTCATCGTTTTCTCCGTTAAATCCCATATTTTGCATTAGTTTGTTTATGATTGATTTTGCTATTGCTTTAGCTTGAATTGCTCCTTGCTCTGCTACTAAATCAACTTTCATCAAAGCATCGTGATAATTTGTTTGAATTTTAATTAATAGATTTTTCACATCTAAAGCCACAGCAGATTTAAATTCTTTGTAATTTGCATTTTCAAACATTTTTGCACTTTCTTGCAAAGTAATATTATTTAATGCTGCATGGATGTTTAATAAGTTTAATATTCCAGGTTTGTCTTCAGAAATATATACTTTGTTTTCTGAGTCAGTTACAGCTTTTATAACTTTATTATAAGCGCTTTGTGGATCTTCAAGCAAGTAAATAACACCTTTGTCACTTTCACTTTCAGATTTAGACATTTTTACATTTGGATTGCTTAAAGATTTAATCCTTGCACCAACTTTTGCGATATATGCATCAGGGATTTTAAAATCCATTTTATAGTTTTTATTAAGTCTATCAGCGATTTTGCGTGTTAATTCAAGATGTTGTGTTTGATCTTCACCAATAGGGACTAAATCAGGGTTATAAAGCAAAATATCAGCAGCCATTAATGTAGGATACATCAAAAGTCCTGATGGGATTTTTTCAGTACCATTACCTTGTTTAAGTTTTTGTGATTTATCCTTAAATTGAGTCATACGAGATAGTTCACCAATTGTGGTTTCAGAAGTACAAAGTCATTGCAATAAGGTATGTTCATAGACATCCGATTGATAAAATATAATAGTTTTATCAGCATTTAATCCACATGCTAAATACATCGCAATAATACTTTTTCGTGCTTGTCGTAGTTCTTTTGGATCGACTCTACCGGTTGTTAAAGCATGTAAATCCGCAACAAAAACGAGTGATTGAAATTCATTTTGTAGATTAATAAAATTTTTTATTGCACCAATATAGTTTCCTAATGTTAAATTACCTGTTGGTTTAATCCCGCTTAAAAATCGCTTCATCATTCTCCTGAAATAATATTATATTTTATATGTTTTAAATAAAAAGTTGATTATATTGTAAATTTTCTTAGCTTAAAATCTTATTTTTAAATGAAGAAATTTAATAATTATTTATCTATAAAAAAGTATAAAAATACAAAAATATTTAACTAGTTTTTATGATAAAAGTTGATATTTTTTTCATAAAAAATTAATTTTTTTGTTCTTATTATATAAATAAATTAAAAATTGTATCTTATGAATTTAAATTATTATATAATATTACATATTATATACAATGAAAATTTTGATAATAATTAAACACCTTAATTTAACCAGAAAATAATTTTGGTGTTTTAATTATCTAACAAAGAGGTAATTAATGCGATTAAAGAAATCTAAACTTGTTTTAACAGCAACAGCTGCTGCGGCAGTAGGATTAACTATATCTGCTACTAGTGCAACAAATCAACAACCAAATAATTCAAGCAATCATAAAATATATCAAATTTATCCGACTGTTAAATCTATAACATATGCAGATAATAAAAAATATTTATTATCTAAAGAAGTTAATTTAGTTTTTGAAAAAGGAATTGATGAGGCAGTTAAATCAAGAATTAAAGAAGCTTTACAAATAAGAAATTTAACTGTTACAGAAAGTCATTCATTTGAAGATAGTGATGGTAAAACAAACATTTTAGTTGGAACAACCGACAACACCGATACATATATTGATAAAAAAGCAAGTTTATTAGGGCTTGATTTTAATGCATCTTTGAAATCACGTAATGATTCATATATTTTATCTTCAAAACATAATTACATTACTTTGTTAGCAAAAAACAACACAGCAGCATTTTACGGTGCTACAACTTTTTGACATATTCTTAATCAACTTGATGGCGATCAAATCGAGACATTTAATATTCAAGATTATTCAGATGTAAAACTTCGTGGAGTGTTTAGCTATAATAACGGAACCCCTTGAGATTTGAATGCAAAAATAGATTTTATGAAATGAGGTAGTTATTATAAACTTAACTCATATCTATATTTTGATAAAGATGATCAAAAAACAAGAGATCAATGAAAAACAGAATATACATCTGATGAACTTACAAATAAATTTTCAAAGTTAATCCAAGAATCCAAGAAAACTAAAATAAATTTAGTTTATATGCTTGATCCTTTTGATTCAAATGATAAAATAACAGTTGCTAATTACGATGAAAATTTATCAAAGATTAAAACTAAATTTGAACAACTTATTACAGCAGGGATAAGAAAATTTGGTTTATTTGCAGAAAACCAACCCTTTTCTGAAAATACTTCGCAACAAGTACATTATGAAACAAAAATACTAAATGATTTAATTACTTGATTAAAAGAAAAACAACAAATTACGAGTGACTTAAGTACTAATTTAATTTATGCACCTGCTAATAGAAATACAACTATAACATCAAACTCTTATGCTAATTTTACTTCTGAAGTTGAAATAATTAATTCAGCAACTGGCACTTATGCAGGGGTTCATAATACATCTTTAACAACATTTAAAACTACAACCAACAAAACCCCTGTTGCATGAGTTAATTGACCAAATAATTCAGATGCACCTGCACAACTGATATTAGGTGGATATAAAGAATTTTTTGGAACTGATGTAACAGCAGACAACTTGCAAGGTGTATTAATTAATCCGATGCAACAAGCACAAGCATCAAAAATTGCTGCATTTGCTGCTGCGAATTTTGGATGAAAGATCTGAAGAAATGATACTGAAATAAATAATATTTATCAAGCAGCATTTTCTAACGCACTTAATAAAAGCAATATTTTTGATATTGAAACTCAATCATACTTAAAACTTGCTAAACATATTAAAAAACCAGATATTAGTAATTATCCAAGTATTGATGAGTCTGAAGAAATCCAAACTAAAATAGATGCTTTTAAAACAAATTTAGCATCGAATCATTTTGATAAAATAAAAGCAGAAGCATTGATTACAGATTTTCATGATTTTGAAAAAGCAGCAAGTATTCTTAAAACATCACAAAATGCTGAATTTAACAAGGAAATGTCGGTTTATCTTGATACATTTATAAATCTTTCACAAACAGCAAAAGCGCTGCTTTTATCAGTAATTAAAAAGCAGGAAAATAGCAGCAATGACTTTATCAGTTATTATAATCGTGGAATAGAATTACTTAATGAGTTAAAAACAACTCATAAAATCACCTACAATGGACAATCATATGATGCTATTGTTGGTAGTTCACATTTGATGCCATTTTTAGATTGATTAGTTTCTTGATTGAAACCAAGAATTGAATCATCACTTTTTATCCCGCCTATAAAATTGACACAAACATTTATAACTAATTTGCAACGTCAAGATAGTCTGGGTAAAGGCGGAACCGACACAGTTTTTTACAAAGGAAACCCGTATCAAGTTATTTTAAAAAATAGTAGTGGACAATTACATCAAAATGATTATTTTGGTGTTGAATTTAATCAACCAATCACCCTTAAATCATTACAAGTGAAATATTTAGGACTGCGTAAAGATTACTTTATAAATGCAAAAGTTCAATATCAAACATCTACAAATAGCAGTTGAACCGATGTAAATGGTTGAAATGTTAATGTTACATCTGCAAATCAATATAATCCGATTGTTTTAAATAATCAAAATATAGCAAATGTAACAAAAGTAAGATTAATAAACAATGATACTACTCCTAGACAAAAATGAGTTCGTTTACAAGAATTCGTTATTAATTCAGGTGAATTAACATCAAATAAAACATGAGAAAGATATTCACATGTTAGTTATAATGCTGATAATACTACTAATTTAATGTATCTTGTTTATCAAAACAAAAGCACTGATAAAATGTTTGATGATTTAGATTCAACAGGTGCTGCATTTACCAAGGTGGTTCAAGGTAAACAAGGAAGCAGTGATGTTAATGTTGGTGCAAACATTCCAAGGGATGCTACAGTAGGTTTTAGTTTAGATAAAAAGCAATGAGTTTCACATATTTATATCAACCAATCATTCGATTCTGCAACTGATTTACCACAAGATGCAATCATCGAATATAAAGATGAAGATGAAAAAGATACCAGCAGACAATGAAAACAATTTGGTTCAACTCATTTAAAATGAGGTGAAAATTCAACAGTTGTAACAGGATATGCACATGCAAAAGATTTTAGAATTAAAAACACATCAGAGGTTCAGCATTGATGACGTATAGATGAAATAAGAGTATTTTTAACTAATAATGATAGATACAACTATACTACTGCTGATATTAATCGTTTGTTAATACACGATAATAAAGGTCCTAATTTAATGTTTGATGGTGATGATCACACATTCGCTTGATTAATAGCGACATCAACAGGTGGTTCATTAAGTCAAAATGATGGTTTTGATATTAATTTTTCAAATCCAAAAAATCTTAAATCAATTCGTCTGTTATATAAATATGTCAATGATCAAAATCCAGGAGCAGGAGATCGCACCAGCCAAATAAGTATAGAAAAGAAAATCAATAATGTTTATATTCCTTGAAAAACATATGATTTATCTGGTGATGATATTACAATTAATATTTCAAAAGCAGATAATTTTGGAACCGTTACAGGACTTCGTTTAAGAACCTTAAAAGCAGAAAATTTTGGATTTAATATTAATACCATTGCATTCACAGAAAATAAACAAGACAGTACTGATTATGTTTATAGTGAAAATGCAGCAGTTAATGATTTGCTTGCTAAATATGATGGATACGATACATTTGAGTTATACCATCAAAAAAGTCCTGAAGAAAAGCAAGATATTACCTTAAAAGCAAACGAGAGAATCGGTTTAGATTTAAGTAAAATTCAAAATATTCAGACATTTAATAAAGAATATGACAATTCAACCGCTAATTCTAATGCATTAAAATTACAATATTCTGATAATGGTTATGAATGAGTTGATGCTGCATCAGATACTATTGCTGCAAACACTAAAGCCCGCTATATTGCTTTATTTAACTCAGGAAGTTCGGATTTAACTTTAAGTTTTAAAAAGATAACTGTTACAGTAGAAAACCTTGCTTTAAATCCAAAATTTGATTCAACAGATATCACACAAAATCCACAAACAGAACGAAATAATGAACTAGATGGTTCGGTTTTTACATACGATCAATTTGGTCCAAATATTAATGCAAATAATTATATTATTTACGATTTAGGGCGTCAAACAGACATAAAATCTCTACGTTTATATACTCAAGATGATACATCTGATTATCCAAGGGATATGGATGTGCAAGTTTCATCTGATAAAAGTTCTTGACACACTGTTTTTAGTATTGGAGATACTACTACCGATGCTGATTCAACAACAATATTAAAAAATGTCGCTACTGGTTCTTACGATTCTAAATATGCTGTGAATCCTAAACTTATCAATGACCATCGTTATCCAGGGTTTAAATATTGAGGAAACGATTCGATTTCAAATCAAAAAGCTAGATATATCAAGATTTTAATAAAAGCTAATTATCCAAGCAATAAAAAACTTAAAATCAATGAAATAGTCGTAAATCATAATAAAATCCAACAACCTAACTATACTAGTAACTATTTTTTAGGAACTAAATATGAACCAACCGATGATAGTAAATTAGATTTTCTTCATGATAAGGATTTAAGTACTTATTATCAACCAAAACAAGAAAACGGTGAATTAATTTATACCATCGATGATAAGTCACTTATTAATAAACATTTACGTATTTTAACCATTGAAAGCAATTCGCTTGCAAAGGTATATTATCGTAAAGAAAATGAAACAAACACCTTCCATCTCTTAGGAACATTAACTAACAACCTTAATGAATTTATCCTACCTCAAAATCAAAAAGTTGTGCAAATTAAAATTGCTTGAGAAACTAAAAGACCTAAGATACTAGAAGTTTATGACTTTGATCCAGTGCAAGTTGCATCGGTATCTACAGATAAAACAGCTTTACAAAATGAAGTTAATAAAGTTGATCCGAGTGATTATAATTTATGAACTGAAGCATCTAGAAATGAATTTTTACATTGAAAAACTACTGCTACTAATGCTTTAAAACAAATTACCGAAGCAAATCAAAGTAAAGATCAATCATATACACAAGCAAGTTTAGATGCTATTAAAGATGCATTAATTTATGCAAGAGATCACTATAATAAAAAGGTTGATCTTACTTTAGTGCAACACGAAATTACCAATAAAGCATTAAATAACCCGATTGTATATACATCTGAATCATATCAAGAATATGAAAATAAAATATCAAGTGTGCAAAGTCAAATTACACACCCAGAAAATCTAAGTCAACACCAAGTTGATGCATTTTATCGTGATATTTTAAATAAAAAAGCAGCATTAATAAAACAAACTTGATTAACTGATTTGAATAAACAAAATGAATTGATAAAGAAGATTAAAGAAGAATTGGCAAAATTAGAAGATATCCCTGAGTTAGTTAAGTTACATAATAAATTTGATGAATTTGCAGATACAAATGTCTTACAATCTTTATATAATGAAATTAATGCTCAATATACAAGAGAAAATAATCAGAAGACACAACTAAAACAACAAATTGAACATAATAAAACATTATTTGAAGATCCTGAACATATTAATACATTAACTGAAAAATTACCTAAAACAACTTTATTATATAGTCTACAGCATCTTAAAACTCAATCTGATGAGATGTTAGCTCAAGAACAGAGAGAAAAAACTGATTTACAAACACAAATAAAAGATCTTTTAAGTCATTTTTATGATAGCGAAAACTCAAAACCATTATCAGAAGAATTAAAAACAACAACTAATTTAGTGCAACTTCGCTCTTTGAAAACCAAAGTAGAGCAGCAAAAACAAATCGATGAACAAGAAAATAATTTAAGAACTTTAATCAGACAAAATATTACTAACCTAGAAGATTTTTCAAATTTAATTTTATATAATGAAAAAACCTTAAAGAAAACTCGTGGTGTGTCGGCACTTGAAAAAATGTATACTAATTCATCTGCTGCTGTAAATAATGAAAGTCATTTAAAACAAGAGTTAAAAGTTCAAATAGATGAAAAAATTATACAACTTACCAAACAAGAAAACATTACTTTATATACTGATAAATTTAATAAGTTAAAAACCACTGATAACCTTAACTTCTTTATCGGATTAGAAAAGAAAATTCAAGAAACTATTGAACAAGAACAAAAAGAAAAGCTAAAAGCACAAATTAATGCTGTTTTAACAAATTTAGAACTAGAAACTCATAAAAATGAAATTAATACAGGCTTAACTAGTTCAGATACTGTTGCAGCACTAGAGCAATTATTACAAAAAGCTAATGAATTTAAAACTAGTGAAGATAATCAAAAAGCTCAACTTCGTTCAGATATAACTCATACAGCAGGTTTATTGGAAATTCAAAATAACCAAGATACCATTAATAATTCTTTACCTACTTCACAAACAATTGCACAATTGCAAAGTTTAAAAATACAAGCTGATAATCTAAAAGCACAAGAAGATGCTAAAAAAGTAGCATTAAATACTGAATTAGATAATTTAGTTTCAAGATTACAACTTGATAATCATATCAATCCTATTACTAATCAAAGACAAAATGCAACTATTCCTACATTAGAAACACTAAAACAAACTGCTGAACAATATCTTCGTGACGAAGAGCAACAAACTCAACAATTAAAAAATGATATTAATGTTTTAATTGATCAATTAGGAAAAGATTCAAACAAGGAATTAATTAGAAATAATTTATCATCTACTTCTCAAATTAATGCTCTTGAAAACTTGAAAACACAAGCAGAAAATTTAGTTAATACAGAAAAAACTGAATTAAGAAACCAAATTAATTCAACACTTGCATTATTAGAATTACAAAATCATAAATCAGATGTTCAAAATGAATTGAATAATGCTGATTTATCTGTTGCTCAGTTAACTGCATTAAAAAACAAAGCACAAGGATTTTTAAATAATGAAAATCTACAAAAAGCACTTTTAACTAATCAAATTCAAGCAATTAAATCTAAATTAGAGCAAACAAACCATATCCAAGAAGTTGATAATGATTTAAATTCATCACATACTATTAATTCTTTAGAAACACTTAAAACTAAGATAAATAACTTTAAACAAGAAGAAGATAATCTAAAATTCGATTTAAAGAAACAAATTCTTAATGCAATCACTAAATTAACTTACCCAGAAAATCAAAGTAATTTTCAAAATAAACTTAATACCACTAGCAGCATTGCTAATTTACAAACTTTATTAAATGATGTAAATTCTGCTGTTGCAACTGAAGCTGAAGAACTCGCTTTAAAAGCACAAATTAAGCAAGTTGTAGCGACTTTAGAAGATCCGACAAACAAAAATCAAAGCAAATATCAAAATAAAGCAATCGATGATCTACGCGGCAGATCAACAATTGAAAGTATTTTACAGCAAGCACAAGAAGCGAAAGCTTCCGAAATACATCGTCGCGATCAAGCAAATAATAATATTAAAAAACTGCTTGCTAATATGCATAATCGAAAGATTGCTGATGAGCAAGAATCAAAATATCATCCGATAACTGATTTATTAAAACTCGAAGAATTTAATAACCAATTAATTGAAATTGCAGATGAAGATCAAAAACGTTATGATATTACACAACTACTTAATTCGCTTCAAGATTATAATAATGTTGTCAAATATAATGACAAGTTATTAGCAGCAACTCAAAAAGTCGGACTTGATCAATTAAAAATAAAAGTTCAAGCTGCAGTGGATAGCGAAGAAAATGCTCGTGCCACATACACTTCTACAAAACTTCCTAACTTACTAGCACAAATTCAAGATGTAAATAAACATTCTTATTTAGATGCTAAGTTGCAAAAACTTAAGAATTTATATAATACCAAGAATTTAAATGTTAACTCAGTTTATGCATTAGAAGCAGAGATGAATGATCAAATAGCAGCAGAAAAACAAGAAAAACAAGACACTGAAAATAAAATAAGAAGCATTCTTTCAAAATTAGAGAAATCTGAAAATCAAAGCTTTGTTAATGAGTTTTTAAATAATTTATCAAGCAAGAATTTAAATGATTATCGCGATTTTTTACCTCAGGTACAAGCTCGCTTAGATGCTGAAAATGCCGAAAAAGCACAACTTCGTAGCGAAATAGAGCAAAGTGTATCGCAACTTGATTTATCAGAGCATCAATTACAAGTTAATAATATGTATAATCAAAATAGCACAATTGAACAACTTAATAATGCTAAAAATCAAGCACAACTTCTAATAAATAAAGAAACACAAGAAAAATCTGAATTGAGAGCAGAGATTGCTAAACTTAAAAATCAACTTGAAGATCCTGAAAATCAAAATCAAGTTGATACTGATTTAGCAAACACATCTAATAATTTAATTAAATTAAGAGAAACCAAAAGTGCTACTGAACAAAGAATAAAAGATGAGACATTCGAAAAGAATTCATTAACAAACCAAATTGATCAGTTATATAACAAGTTAGAATTAGATAATAACCGTCAAGAAATAGAAAACAAAAAAACAACTGATACAAAACTTCCACACATGCGTGTTTTAAGAGAAAGAGCACAAGAACTTTTAGATCAAGAACACGCTAAAAAAGAACAATTAAAGCAAGAAATAAAAGATAAAATTAATCATTTAATGTATCCTGATAATCAATTATCAAATCGTGCATCATTAGCAAATTCAAACACCATTGCTGAATTAGAAAAACTAAGCAAACATATTGATGCAGTTAAGGCAGAAGAAGAACGACTTGAATCGGTGCGTGCAAAAGCACTAGAAGAGGCAAAAAAACTTGAGGACCCGATTAATCGTTCATTGTTAAGTGATGATTTTATTAAAACTACACAGCCAAAAGATCTCGATGAGTTATTTGTTAATGTTAAATCACAAGTTGCAAAAGAAGAACAAGAAAAAGAGCGGCTAAAAGCAAAGATTAAAGAAGATTATGATAAATTAACAAATGCAACAGAAAAGCAAAAGTTGAAAGCTAAAATGGATTCTGCTAAAAAACTTGTTGAATTGCGTAATTTAGACAAAGAAGTTTATGCACAATTTGCTGAAGAAACATTACAACAACACTTAATTTCTGAAATTAAAACAATTGAAGTTCCAAAACTTAATGATCAAAATACTATAAATAGCATTTATGATCAATTAAACGAATATAAAAATTCAACTAGTTTGAAAATACTCTTAGATCAAGTTAAACAGGAAATAAAAGAAGAAGCAGCACAAAAAGAAGCTCTTAAAAAAGAAATAGAAGAAAATATAAAGAAATTACAAGATAAAAACAATTTAGATACTTATAAACACCAATTTGATTATGCTAAGAAAACCAATAATTTAAATGATTTTAGAGCATTAAAAACTGACCTTGATCAAGCATTGCAACAAGAAGAACAAATGCGTCAGCAGTTATCAAATAATATTGATACACTTGCTAATCAACTCGAAGATGCAACTCATAAAACGACTATAACAACCAAAAAACCCAATGTTACATCTGATTTAAATAAATTGCGTGAATTAAATAACGAAGCACAAAATTTAATTAAAAAAGAAGATGAAGAAAAGGATAAGTTACACAAGGAAATAATAGACGAGTTGTTAAAATTCTATGATTTTAATAATGTGATTAATTTAGCATTAAAACGTAAGAATACAACTGAGTTAAATGCTTTAAGAGCATTGAAAACTCAAGTAGATAATGCTAAAACAGAAGATCAAAAAGAATATGATTTAAGAGAAAAAATCAAAAAGATTGTTGAATCACTAGAAGACTTTAATCATATTAGTAAATATAATATGGATGTTTTATCGCGAACAAACGGACAAAGCAACTTACAACAATTATTAAATAAAGTAACAGCAGCTCAAACTAAGGAGAATTCAGAAAAAGAAAAATATAAAAATAACATAAAGACTAATTTAACAAAATTAGAAGATCCTGATAATATCAAGAGCTTCAATGATTTAAATACAAAAGTTGAAAAAAATCCTAATTTAAATAGTTATTTTGGTTTAGATTATAAAATAGATCAAGCATTAAAAACTGAAGAGACTGAAAGAAAACAGTTAAAAGCAAAAATTAATGAGATTTTAGCAAAATTGCAAGATCAAGGTAATATCAAGAAAGTTAAAGATAAATTGCAAACTGCTACCACTTTAACCCAACTTCGTGAATTATTAAAAGAAACAGATAATATGTATGCTGAAGAAACACATGAAAAACAAAAACTTCAAGATCACATTGAAACTGTATTAAGTAAGTTAAGATTATTTGATCAAATTGCTACATTAAACACTGAATATCGCAGCATTAAAAACTCTAAGGAATTAAATGATTTAAGATCGTTTAAAACCAAAATTGATGCTGAATCAGCAGTTGAAGAAAGTGAATTTAGCAAGTTATTTGGACAAACAGCAGACAAAATTGCTAAATTGCACGATTTTGACACCTTTATCAAATGAGCTCATAAATTAAATCAAAATACACATATTGATTCGTTGCATGCTCTTAATGATGCATTAGTTGATGTTATCAACGAAGATACAATTAAGTTTAACATCCGTGAAGAAATTAAAGAAAAATTACCACACTTAGAAGAAGCGCAGCATATTATTAAATTAAATGCTAAACGATTGTTTACAACTACCAGTAAGAGAGATTTACAAAATTTCTTAGATGAATTAAATATAGCACTTGCACAGGAAGCAGCAGAAAAAGCAAGAATTAAAGCACAGATTGATTCACAATTAGCAAAGCTAGAAGATTCGCAAAATATACAAACATATACAGAAAAATATGCTAATTCGCAAAACAGCGATTTACTCATAAATTACACTCCACTTAGTGCTAAACTTTCTGATGTTTTAAAACAAGAAGAACAAGAAAGAGAGCAATTACGAATTAAAATTACATCATTATATCCACAATTAGAAGACTTTAATCATATAGTTGTTTATAATGAAAACAATTTATTGAAACTAACTAATTTAAATGATTTAAGAGAGTATTATACAGATACCTCTAATGCTTTACAAAGTGAAAAACAACGAAAAACAGAATTAAAAACCTTAATTGAAAATAAACTAAGAGGTTTAGAAGATAACTATAACATTATTTTATATAACAAAAAATACCATCACAGCAACCAAATCAATCAACTTAACTACTATGAAGCATTGTATGCAAAAATTTCTGAAGTATATGATTCTGAACACAGTGAAGTTCGTTTGTTAAAAGAACAAATCAGTGATTTATTAAATTCATTAGAAGACTTTGAGCATATTTTTACCTATAATACCAAGAATTTCGCTAACATCGATAATCTAGAAGATCTAAGAGTTTATAAAGCAAAAGTTGCAGCAGCAAAACATAGTGAAGATGTGCAAAAGGAAAATCTAAGAAAACAAATTGCTGCTAAGGTTGCTTTATTAGAAGAACCAAAAAACATCAAAATATATTCTGATAAGTTTTATAAAACAACAAATTTAAATTCTTTAATCGCTTTAAATGATAAATTAGATGAAATATTAAGCAAAGAATCGGTTGAAAAGACAAAATTACAAACTCAGATTCATAACTATATGCCACTTTTAGAAAACCTTGATCACATCAGTTTATATAATGAAGTAAGTCTTTTGAAAGCAAACAGCATACCAAAATTAAGAGTATTCTTAGCAGATGTTACAGATGCATATACATCCGAATCAGAACGTAAAGAATCGTTAAAAGAATTAATCCCAAATATGCTAAAAAAACTTACTACACCTGCATATATTAAAACATATACAAGTTTATATAATAAAATCGAGAATTTAAATGACTATGAAGCTTTATATCGTTTGCTTAACATCGCTCTAAGCATCGAATCCGATGAAATAATTTCATTAACAAATCAAATAAAATCAACTGTTAAACAACTTGAGCAACCGCAAAATATTGTTAAATATGATAATAATGAATATGTAGAAATTAAAAATGTTATCGATTTAAGAAAATATAAAAATGAAGTAGTTCAAGCAAAAGCATCAGAAGATAAATTAAAAAATGAATATCGTTCTAAAATCGAAGAAAGTATTAGTAAGTTAAGTGATCACAAAAACATTGATACATATACAGATAAACTGGATTCAACATCTTATTTAGATTCATACCAAAAGTTATATGATGATGTCTTAGAAACCTTAAAACAAGAAGCAAGTGAAAAATCAGTTTTAAATAAAGCATTAGAAGATGTTGCTGCAAGATTACAAGCAGTTACTCATATTTCTGAATTAAATTCAGTAAAATACGATGCAAATGATTTAAATACATTAAGAGAAAAACTCTCATATGCAAATAATGCATATCAAACAGAAACACAACGTAAATCATACTTACAAACTTTAATAGAAAGCAAGTTTGATAGACTTAAACCAACAAATGAAGTAGCAGCATTAAAAGAACAATTTAATTCCAATGATAATTTAAATGGTTATGAGTTAATTAATAGCAAACTAGATTCATTGATTGATTCTCAATCAATTGTTTCAGCAAAACTAAAACCATATATCCCCCTTGCAAGTATTTTGACCTTAGGACTTATTTGAATTATCATCCTTGTTGTTTTAAGACACAGAAGAAGAAAACAAACTAGCTAATGCTAGTTTATTTTTATTCCTATGATGCAGTGTTATCCACGTACTTTAATGCATTCATCGAATACTTTTATCATTTGTTTTACTTTGTTGATTTCTTCTTTATCAAGTAATTTAAAACGAAAGTCTAATATCCGTTCTTCGATAATATTGGTTTGAATGTGACCAGTAGCAAAAGCTTGAAATTGGATTTGATAACTTTGATCAAATAAAAATTTAAAAAATGAATACCTTACCTTTTCGTCATTGATATAAATTCGATAAAAACCATTTGAGATAATGACATCTGAATTATCCAAATTAAAATAAAAGAATTTATCATATGAACCATATAAATAAGGTAAATAAATGCTGTCTTTGTGACCTATTTGCTTCGCTCTTGAAATATTTTGAATTTGTCATCCACGTAGCTTGTTTGAAAGTGTATATAAACCTTTGCTATGTGTTTGAGCAATCGGGATGTATGAATAAATTTTGCTTTTTATAATTGATTTTTCAAAGTTTTTTGTCTTTTTTTCAATAATTAATCCGTTTTGATTATTTTGTTTATATTCTCGAAGAGAATATAAACTTTTATCATTTAAAATTAAAGAAATTTTTGTGTTTGATAATTCTGGTTTTAACTTTAATGAACTGTCTAAGTCTTGCATATAGGTATATCCGTAATTTATCGAGTGATTAACCTGTGACAATCCAATGATTTTTTCATCATAAGCAAACTGCTGCATTCTTTTTAGAATTTCAGGTAAATCAGTGTTTAAAATTGCTTCATTATTCGCATCTTTTAGAATTTCACCATTTTCTTCATTTATTTTATAAATAGGAGGTAAATTTTTTGTATTAAAGTCAAAACCGATGTTTTTGACTACATCTGTAAAAATTTTATAATTGTGTATTCGTTTAGTTTTCTTTACAAATAATACATCAGTTTTTACTCCTGTTTCAGCACCCTTAAATACCCCTTCTGGAAAAGAGATATCTGCTAAAATATGAAAATTATCAATTAAGTATTTTCTGATATATCTTTGTTGTTGATT
Organism: Mycoplasma sp. 394; assembly: GCF_054353895.1. Taxonomy (NCBI): domain Bacteria; kingdom Bacillati; phylum Mycoplasmatota; class Mollicutes; order Mycoplasmatales; family Mycoplasmataceae; genus Mycoplasma; species Mycoplasma sp. 394. Next base: position 88,080 of record NZ_JBTHHL010000002.1, read on the forward strand.
ATTTAAATAACCACTAGGCAGCACAATTGCTAAAATTCCATTCTCCTTAAGCAGTTTCATTGCTCTTTCGATAAATAAAACCCCTAATTGTCCGTTACAATGTTCATTAAGTTTGTAATGTTTTAGAATACTTTGATTCCCCATAAATTTAACTTTGCTACCAAAAGGTGGATTTGTAATGACAAAATCAAAAAAGCTGTTATTTTTATTTCAATTTGCAATGCTATCGATTTGATGAATTTTAGTTCTACCATCACCGTTTAATACCATATTAAAGAATGCAACAGAACAAGCATCTTTTGAAATATCTCAATAATATAAATTGTCTTTCATATCTTTATAATCTGGATTATTTTTGTATTTTTGGATAACCCCAGTTAAAAAATCTGCACTACCACCAGCTGGATCAATGACAGCTTGATAAGGTTTAATATCTAAAATATTAACTATAAAATCAATTATAGCAACAGGTGTATAATATTGTGCCATATTAATTTTATCTAAAATTTTTGAACTAAACTTCATAAAGAAATCTTGTGGTACGCTGGATTTACTTTTAATAAATGAATATGGTTGTAAAAGTTTTATTACTTTTTGCAAGTCATCATATTTAAAAATAAGTTCTTTTTGTACTTGCTGTCCTTGCACAAAATTTCTTTGATAATAATCATATGCATCTGCTCATAATTTTTCAAATACTGCAATATTTGTAGTTAATGCAGTAAATTTTAAATCATGTTTATGAAATTGTTCATCATAATATTTCGCTAATATCACCTGAAAAAGACCTTTATATCGTTCATTTTTTCCATAACCAAGTGAATGAATAATCAAATCTAACTCATCAAATAACACTTTTGCATTTTGTATTGGGACTAATTCATCAAATTTAAATAAAGCAGTTTTAAACTCTTCGCCATAATTAGGTAGCATTGATAAATTGTATTCATTGCCTTTATAAAAAAGTTTTTGATGACTACCATTATAAAAAATACCGTATTTGGCTTTCTTTAAATTTATTGCAGTTTGCAACTGATATAAGATTGCTTCTTTTATTTCTTTTTCACTGATATCATCTCTTTTAACTTCTGCTACTAATAAATATGAATCACCATCCTTAATCGCTAAATCAATTAGTTTTGGATGTGAACCTTTGCTACCTACTTGCATTTTTTCTTCTAAGTATATAGCATCTTTGTTATAATTTTTTGAAAGCAATATGTTTATTAAATCAATTCTTAATTTTTCTTCAGTTGATGTTTTACCATCTTTTGCTTTTTCATTGATATTTAATTGACCTCGGATTGGACATATTAATTTAGACATTTTTCTCCTATATTTAAATATTACTATAATAAATTGTATTTATAAATTTATTAGTTACTTTATTGAAATTTTTGCAATTTTTGTTTTATAAATGTAATAGATAAAACAAAAAAGCAGTGATTTGTCATTAAAAATCTTATAAATGGGAATTTTATTCCATATAAATGAAAACTATGTTATCAAAAATACAATTTTTGCAAAAAGTGATGTGATTTGTTAAAGTTTTAGTTATAAAAATTTATAATTATTATGATAAAGGAGTTGTAATGTCAAAGTATAAAAAATGATGATTTTCTGCTGTTATTTTAGCTTCTACATCGGTTGTAGTTGCTGTCGCTTGCAATGGTGAAAATAGCACTCAAAAAAGCGATGGATTTGATAAATCCACACCTAATAAAGATAAAAATCCTAATAAAGGTAGTACATCACCTGTTATAAATCCAAAAGAGCAATCAAAACCCTCTACTTCAACAAATCCAAGTGAAACTAATCCGATTAAAAATACACCACAGCAATCTAATCCAACTAAACCTACTAACAATCCAGAAGATGGTAAACTATCAGAAGATGAAAAAAAGGAGGAGTCACCTGAAAAAACAGATCAATTTGGAGAGAATAATAATCAACAAAAACAAGAAGATACAAAACCTATTGATAAATGGGCAAAAGATAATGCAAACAATCTTTTTAAACTCGTCTCAGTTGATAATCTTAAAGAATTAATTTCAAAGAATGAAAAACTTTTTTATAACTACGAAACAAGAAAATTAGTTAAACAACCAGTTGAAACAAAATATTTGAAAGTGAAAGAACTAGGCAGTGATTCAATTTTTGATGTTTTTAGTTTAAAAACCGATTCAGAATATCAGCCTGCAAATGCAAATGAACCAACAACAAATAATGGAACTAAAACATTTATCAATGGACAAATATATTATGTGATAAAAGGTAATGTTATTGCATTTTCTTATAAAATTGCACAATATATACCTAAACAAGAACCAATTATTTCAAATGATATTTATTGATCAAGTTTTAATATTGAAAATGGTCAACAAGTTGATACACCTGATTCGTTGAAACAAGAGCAAATTAATAAATCAGAGCAATTACAAACTATCAGCGAGCCTTTTAAAGTTTATTCTGATAATGCTGATGAATTTATGAATATGTTAGATGATTTAACTTCTGATAATAAACAACTTCCGAATTTAGTATATTCAGATGGTAGTTTTAGCTTTGATAAGCACAACGAAGACTTAGGAGATTATATTACTTTTAATAAAGATGATTATGCTAAATATATAATTGGTTCAGATGCATCAAAACCAACTCATTTTAAGATGAATTGAGATACAGATACCGAAAAAATTACCATAACATATAAAAATAAAAATAATCCAGATAAAATAGAGACTCAAGTTATTAACCTTGATAGTGATGATGAAAATAATCCAGTCGATAATTCAAAACAACAAACTCCTAATAAGCAAAAAGATAATAAGAATCCAGAACAAACAAGTGGAGTGTTTGTTTTAAATGTCAAAGAATTTAACAAAATAGCAGAAAAATATGATAAATCACAAGGTTCAAAATATAAACATAAACTTTATTTGTATAAAGGTAATTTCTTAGGTTTTTTTGGACAATCAAACGAATCAAGCAACCAAATATTGAATTTTAATAAAGGTTTTGATCAAACAAACATTGCTGGTGATCAAAATGATTCAAAATATTTTGCAACATCATTAGATAAAGATAAAAAAACCTTTACAGTAACTTACTTTAACAAAAGAACAAATCAAGAAGAAAGTCAAACATTTACATTAACAACAGATTCAAAAGATGATTATTCTGATAACTCACAAAGAAACTTAAATACTAGTAGCACTAAATTAGATAAAAATCAAACTGTTTTTGTAAGACCACCGTTTGGAGTAAAGTTTGAAATAAAAAATAACACCCAAATGCCACCGATAATAACTGTTTTTGATCACCTTGATTCACCTGGAGCGAAACTTAAAAACTCTAGCAAATATAGCGAATCGTTTGTTAAAACAACATCAGAATTATATAAAAGTCGTTTTAACAATTTGGTAGTTAAAAAGAACGGAGCTCAAGAATTTTCTGAATTTGTTGCTATCCCGCAGTTATTGAATTATTATAAAAACTTAGATAGCAACAATGAATCACTTGTAATTTTTGGAGGAGATACAAATATTGATTCATCCAACTTTAAAGTAGATAAATATTTCTCATCTGATGTTCATCGAGTACTTGTTTCAGATTCACCAAAAAACCCGGATTGATACACATCTTTAAACACAAAAAGTGGTTATGCAAATCCGTATGATAAAATGTATTATTTAAACGGCGAAGATTCATATTATGATACTATTACAACATCTGATGATGCTAATTTAAAATTTAAAGTTGACACTTATAAAGCATTTAAAGAATATATAAAAAATACTAATCAATACGCAGGTTATGATAAAGACAAAAATTTTAATTGAAATATAAGATATAGAATTTCTGATCATGCACCTGTTTTTACAGATGTAAAAGTAAAAAATATTACAGTAAATACAGCAAAATCAACTGATTCAAATTATCCAAAACCAGCAAATACTATAAGAATAGCACACTGAAATATCGAAAATTATGGTAAAAAAACTACTGATTACAAAAGTACTGCTGACTTTAAAATAGATGCTATTGCCACCTTGATTAAAAAAGTTGGTTTTGATGTTATAGGTTTAACTGAAATAAACGATAAACAAGGAAATTCGGTTAACTACATCTTAGATGAGTTAAATAAAAATGGAGGTAATTATAAATTAATTTTACAACCCCGTGAACAAACATTGTGACAGGACACAAAATATGCTTTTTTTCAAGGTGGAGCAACTGAGCAAATTGCTATTATATATAATGCGAATGTATTACAGCCAACAAATTTTACTAAAACAAATCAAAATAGTGCTTCATTTCGTGAAAGCATAAATTTATACGGAGAAGTGATACCTAAAAATTAATATTCAACATTTTTCAAGTTTTAAATTATGATAAAATAACTATAATGTAGTTATTTTTGGAGGGGTAATGTTACGGATAATAAGTGGTTTATATCGTAGTAGAAAGATTAGTCAGCCTGATTTAAAAGATACAAGGCCTACAACAGATAAAGTTCGTGAGGCCGTTTTTGCTTCATTGCAGTTTAAAATAGAAAATAAAAGTTTTTTAGATCTTTTTTCTGGTTCGGGTGCGATTGCGATAGAAGCATTAAGTAGGGGTGCTTTGAAAGTATATGCAGTGGAAAAAAATATAAAGGTCTTTAGAGTGCTACAAGAAAATTTGCAGAGTCTAAAAATAGATACAATTAATGCTGTAGCATCGGATGCTTTGAATTTTTTGCAAGGTAATACAATGAAATTTGACTTCATCTATCTTGATGCTCCATATTTAGATTACAAATTACTTAATGATACTTTGCAATTAATTTCACAAGCAAAAACATTAAATATTGATGGAGAAATAATTATTGAAACAAATAAAGTTTCTGAAGTAGTTATTCCAGATGACTTTATAGTTTATAAAAGCAAAAGATATGGAAAGGTAGATATTTTATATCTTGCTTATGCTCAATAAAATCATCACAGTTACTTGTACAGAGTTAAGTTATCAAGGATTAGGTGTGACTCGTGAGCATAATAAACCTATTTTTGTGCATGATCTTTTTGTCGGTGAAAAGGCGAAAGTTCAAATTTATAAAGAAACTACTAAATTTGCTTTTGCAAAAGTGGTTGAATTAATCACTAAATCTGAACATCGTGATAAATCATATTCTTGCATCAACAGTGCTCCTCTGATTAATTTAGCATATAACCAACAAGTTGCTTTTAAAGAGAATTATCTTAAATCACATCTGATTCGTAATTTAAATATTAACGAATCAGTAATTGATACATTTGAACCGGCAATCCAAGAAACTCATTACCGTAACAAAATTAAGGTTCCATTAAAGTTGATTGATAATATTTTGCATTATGGAGAATATGATAGTAATTCAAATAATATTTTAGTAACTGATGATATAAAAATCCAAAATAATATTTCTTTAAATGAAACATTAGATAAAATAATTAATGCATTAAATCAATATTCACAAAAAAGTCATCGTTATAAAGTTTTAGAAGCATTTCGAGAAATAACTTTAAGAATAAATCATATAAACGAAGTGCAAGTGTTATTCAATCTTTCTGATGAACAAAATGTTTATAGTGAAATAATCAATACTTTAAAATCTATTGAAAATATTATTCAATTATATTTTTATCAAAATCAAAAATTGAAATTAATTTTTGAAAAAAAACCTTTTTCGATTTTGATAAATAAAAAATCCTTTGATGTGCATATAAATTCGTTTTTTCAAATAAATATTGAGATGGCTACCAAAATTTTTAATGATATGCATAAAAAAGTAGCAGAAAACTTTAAACAAAATTTCATCGATTTATATTGTGGTGTTGGAATTATCTCACAATTAGTTGCTTATAAAAGACATAAAATCCTAGGTGTAGATATTTCAAAAGAAGCAATTGCTGCAGCAAAAGATAATGCATATGTAAATGGATTTAGATCGGCTAAATATATAAATGGTGATGTTTATCAAGTTATAGATTTATATAATCTAGATATTAATAATACTATTGTGGTTTTAGACCCGCCCAGAGCAGGTTTGGATGTAAAATTGACTAAATGATTGAATAATATAAATTCATTTATTTATATGTCATGTGAACCAAGAAGTTTTATACGTGATTTACAAAACTTACAACAACAAGGTTTTAAAATTAATTACATCAAAGGTTATGATATGTTTCCAAACACCCCACATTTTGAAATAGTCGCTTATCTTAGTAAGTAAACAAAGCAAGTAGGTAGAATAACTACTACTTGCTTTTTTACTTAAAGATTTTTAAAGATGAAATGTAATCATTCATATAATTGATATCCAATTGATTATATGAATTAACAGGTAGCTTAATTTCTACATTCGGAATTTCACTACGCAAGGTTCGACCATGACCGATTGATTTAAAAAGCCTTTCGCTGATAACGGTAGCAAGATAAAACTTTGCTAATGGTTTATTATCAAATTGAGATTTGTATTTTGGAACAATATCACAAATATTCACAAAAGAAGTGGCACCAAATTCGAAATCACAATAATAGGTTTTTCCACCACCACCATCACCACCGTTAATGATGCAAATTTTATCACTGAATGTCTGAGATACTTTTTCTTTTATAAGTAAACCACCAATACCGTTATTGTCTTTTTTTGCTACTATTATTGGGATTCCGTTCTCATATTTATTTTCTAATTTACGATCAATTGATTTCTTTTGCATTCCTTTTGAAATAAATTCAATTACATCAGATATTTTAAAATATTTAAATTTAATATTTTGATATTTTTGCATATCTACAGGTGAGAAAATTAATTTATTACTGATGCCGCATAAAATTTTGGCAGATAAATTTTCTCTTATATATTTTATAAAAGTGTTTTTATTTACTTCAAAAGGGCGATTTGTTGTAAATTTTTCAAATGCAAGTTCTTCATCATATTTTAAATTTTGCATTACAGCTTGAAATTCTGTGTATTTACCCTTAAGAACTTCTTTAAGTCTTGCTACTTTTTCTTCATATAATTTAGTTTTCAATCGTTTTTCATTAGTATAGATAAATCCATCATTAGTAAAATCTACTAACAAAATATCTTGATTATGTCAGTGTTCTAATAATGCATCTGCATTTTGTCTTAGTGCATCTATTTTCATGAGTGTTCGTGAATCATATTTTTTTAAAACTATCACTGATGTATTGACACCTGCATTAGGTTGAAATAAATCCCTAGGAAGTGAAATAATTTGTGTAATTTTAGACATTTCAAATATTTTTTTGAGATATGCAACATTTTTTGCATCTCTACCGTTTAGGTTTGTTTTAGGTATAATACATGCAATTAACCCATCTGGTTTTAAATATTTTAAAGTTGTATATAAAAACTTTAATTCATTATCACTTTGACTAAAGGGCGGATTCATTAAAACCTTAGAATACTCATATTTTAATCTTTCAAGTCTTTTAAAGCAGTCATCTTGATAAATTCGCGAACTTCCATCACCGTGTAATAGCATATTAATTCCTGCTAATGTCGAATTAAATTCGTCATATTCGATTCCAATGATTCTTTTTTCCTTTACTTCGATGCAAGCTTTATCAATTTGATATTCTTTTTCTTTTGCATTTATATTTGTTTGCTTTAAATAAAAATCATTTATGCTAGAAAACATATTAAACATTGCATTTACTAAAAAGGTACCACTCCCACATGTTGGGTCCATTATAACATCGTTAAATGGATCAACATCAATTAATTCGTACATTATTTGAGCGATGTGATCGGGTGTAAAAACTTCTCCTTTTTCATTTGAATTAGCTGAATTTCATTTACGAAAAACTTTTAAAAAAGCATTCATTATATCGTGGCCTTTATAGTCTTTGTGACTGATATTAATAAGGTTATAAATATTACGAATCGAATCAACTATTTCAATTAAGTCAGAAATTTTAGCCATTTTCAATGTCTTATCATCAAGGTATTTATAGATATTATTTTTCTTTTCTTGTTTTGATATATCATCAGTAAGTGGAGTATCTTTTAGAGCATCCAAAATACTAGAAAGCAGCAAACTTGTTGATTCACGATTTAACTTATCATCTCCTTGAAATTTATAACAAAGCATCACAGCGCCAATGAACGGGACAGTCATTTGCTTGTTTATTTTAGCATTACGAAAAGAATTTGCAAGTTGCATTGCATAATTACTAATTAAAACTTCATTATTTTCTTTGATATCTTTAAAGTAGGTGTCTTTGTAGTATTTATGGTTTTTTACTTCAGATTCATTATCCAATAATTTTATTTCACCTTTATCATTCTTAATAAAAACATTTAAGTTTATACCGTTATATTGAAAACCGATGGTATTCTTATGTTTTTCAAACTTCATATAGTCATAAATTTGCTTTTCAAATTTTACCCCTTCTGCTTTAGCATCTAAGATAAAAATTACACCATCATAAAAATAATACCCATCTGGTTTTGTTGCTTCATATTTAGCATCAGATGTTTTTTTATAAAGAGGAATGGTACCATCAGTATTATTTTTTAGTCCTAATATATTAGTAAATGCTTCTACAATTTTAAACTCACTGCGTGCCATAAAACCTCTATAATATTTTGTATTTTAATTTTACCATTTTTTTCTTATTGATTTTAAAACATCTCATAATTTTAAATTATTAACAAATTTATTCACAAACTATGTTTGAAATAGATACTTAGTAAAATATTTGTAAATTTAAGTAAGAAAAAAAATATTTTGGTAAAATAGTAATACTAAATAAATAAAGGAGTTATATGCCAAGAGAAGGTTATACATTAGCATGTACAAAGTGCAAAATGGAAAATTATATTTCAAAGAAAAATAAAAAAACTCATCCTGAAAAAGTAGAGTTAACAAAACACTGTCATAAATGTAATGCGCATACAGCACATAAAGAAAAGAAATAATGCAGCAATAACTGCGTTTTTTAATTTAGGAGTTTTATGAATCGTAAAAAATTAGATGAAATGTTCGCTAAAACTGGTGTAGAAGTTTTAATTTCTGAAGCACCACAAACAAGACTTTGATATGCCGGAGTTCAAACAACTGATGGATTCATCGCTATTGAAAAAGATAAAGCAACCTTATTTGTTGATGGAAGATATATTGAGTATGCACAAAAAAATGCAAAGAATGTAGAAATTGTTTTAATTAAAGGTGATGCAGTTAAAAATTGATTTGCAGCAAAGAACTTTAAGAAAATAGCACTTGAAAAAGAATATTTAGTAAAACAAGTTCAAGATCAAATTTTATCTTGAGTAAATCCGGATCATATTGAGTGAGTTTCAGCGCAACATCTTAGAATATTAAAAGATGATGGAGAAATTGAGTTAATACAAAAAGCTGTAGATATTTCTATGCAGGCACTCAATGAACTTAAAGAGTGAATCAAACCTGGTATGAGTGAAAAAGAAGTTGCTTTTAAACTGAATTATTTATTAAAGTTAAAAGGTGCAGAAAAAGAAGGATTTGAGGAAATTGTCGCAACTGCTGAAGCTTCTGCGGAACCTCATCATCATCCAACTGATAAAAAACTTGTTAATAACAATTTACTAAAAATAGATTTTGGAGCTCAATACAAAGGATATAAAGCAGATATTACACGTACCTTTATTTTAGGTGATGAAAAACTAGCAAATCCAAAGCAACTTGAAATCTTAGAAATCGTTAAAGAAGCAGCAGCAGCAGGGAGAAAAGCGGTTCGTCCTGGTATCAAAGCATCACAAATTGATAAAGTATGCCGTGATTATATTGAAGCAAAAGGTTATGGACAATACTTTGTGCATTCTACTGGACATGGGTTAGGTATTGATGTTCATGAGTTTCCTAACGTTTCAAAATTTTCTAATTATGTTTTAGAACCTGGTATGATAATAACAGTTGAACCCGGAATATATATCGAAGGTTTAGGTGGTGCTAGAATTGAGGATGATGTTCTAGTTACAGAAAATGGTTATTATGTCTTTTCTAGACCTAATGAAAATAAATAATGAACCAATGAAATGATAAAAATATCTTAACTTTGAGTGATTCCCTTGATGTTGGAGATGGATATAAATTGTATTATCGTGTTAGTGGAAACCGCTTTAGTGGATATCCTGTAATTATTTTACATGGTGGACCAGGTGCTTTTAATGCAAATCCATATTTAAGAATTTTTGATAAAAGTAAGTTTTATTTAATTTCTTTTGATCAAAGGGGATGTGGTTCTAGCAAACCAAAATGAATTCCTGATTCAAACACGATAGATGATCAAATTGAAGATATTGAGCGAATTAGAAAACATTTTAAGTTAAATAAAGTAACCTTATTTGCAGGAAGTTGGGGGACTACATTAGCATTACTTTATGCTATTAGATACCCAGAAAATGTTGCTTCTATGTTACTGCGTGGAATTTTCTTAGCACGTCAAGAAGACATTGATTTTCTATATGAACCTAATGGAGCGGCAACCTTTTATCCAGAAGCATATAAGAAATTTTATAATGCAGTTGCTAAATATGATGGTGCAAAAGTTTTGGAAAAATACTATAATGCTTGAACTAAAATCTTAAAATCTAAGAACGCAAAAGAAAAAGAGATTAAATTGATTCAAAACTTTTGCGAGTGAGAAGAATCAATTGTTACAATTGAACCACAAGAAAGGTATTTAAGCCGAAAACAAATTCGCCAAGTACCTGTTCTTCAAGAAGAACACAAAGATTTATTTTACAATCAATTACATTTCTTTTTAAATAAATCACTTTTACCTTCGGATAATTATATTCTTGAAAATGCACATAAAATAAAAGATATTAGAACATATATTGTGCATGGTCGTCAAGATGTAGATACCAGACCAATAGGTGCATATTTATTAGCTAAAGAACTAAATAATGTTAAATTAACTTTTATTAATGGTGCGGCACATTCAATCAATGAACCTGGTATCAATCATAAGTTAAAAGTATTTGCTGATAATATATATGATTATCTTACAGAAAATCACATCCAAAAATAGATGTGATTTTATAAATACGATTTTTTAATCGGATGCTCACTAGTAATTTTGACAACCTTGTTTTTTAATGAACTAAGTAGTCTTTGACCTGCTTTGGTATCTGAATTAATAAGGTGTATATTTTTTAAAGCTGTATCAATAATGTCTGCTAATAATGCTCATTGTTTAAAACCACGACTAGTCATAGCAGCAGTACCAAGGCGGATTCCACTTGCTAAAAAAGGTGATAGAGTATCAAATGGAATAGTATTCTTATTTGCTGTAATATTAATTTTATGTAATACTTTTTCGGCTTCTAAACCGTTTATTTGATAGGTTTTTAATACATTAATCATAAATAAATGATTATCAGTTCCTCCACTAATAATTACTGCTCCACGACGCTTGAATGCATCGCAAAAACGCTTCGAGTTATTAATGATATCTTTAGCATATTGCTTAAATTGTGGTTGTAATGCTTCGTAGAAAGCAACTGCTTTACCAGCAATAGCATGAAACAATGGACCACCTTGATAACCAGGAAACACTCAACGATCAATTTTTTTAGCCAATTCAGCATCATTAGTCATAATTATTCCCCCACGACCACCTCGTAAAGTTTTATGAGTTGTAGATGTAATAATATGTGCATAATTAACCGGAGATGGAAATACTCCACCAGCTATCAATCCTGCTAAATGCGCAATATCTGCAAGCAACTTGGCACCGACTTTATCAGCAATTTGCCGAAAACGTTTAAAGTCTATTAATCTTGAATATGATGAATATCCACAAATAATCAAATCCGGTTTTTCTTTAATAGCTAATTCTTCGATTGCATCATAATCTAATAATTCATCTTTGGATAAATCATATGAAACTGATTGATAAAAAATCCCACTAAAAGAAATTTTATATCCGTGAGTTAAGTGTCCACCACTATTTAAGGATAATCCCATAATTTTCCCACCTGATGGTACACAAGCAGCAATAGCTGCAGCATTAGCAACTGAACCAGAATATGGTTGCACATTTGCATATTTAACACCATATAATAGTTTTAAACGATCAATAGCAGCTTGTTCGATCACATCTACATTTTCACATCCACCATAATAGCGTTTGTTAGGATATCCTTCTCCGTATTTGTTTGTTAACACACTTCCTTGTGCATTTAAGACATCTTCAGAAACATAGTTTTCGCTTGCAATTAATTCGATGTGGTCCTCTTGTCTTTGTAGTTCGTTATTGATCGCATCGGAAACAACTTTATCATGTAGTTTAATTTTTGAATACATTTTTTACCTACTTATTAAATTTTTCATTTAATCTTTGTATAACTTCATCATTTGCACTAATTCTTAAAGTAACATTGCGAGTATTTGTTTGTTGATAATTATCAATTTGTTGGATGTCATAAATTTGACCAAGACATCTTAAATTTGAAACAATATTACCTATATAATCGGTATTTTTAAGTGTAAAAGTTAAATCAAGAGTTTTTAATGGACTTAAATCTACTGGGATATATTTAATCTTATTATTTGCTTTTATATCCATAAATTCTACATAAAAAGCATTTGTTTGATCATATTTGGGATGGATTTTTCCAATTCATCCGATAATCGTATTATTGTATTTTATATAAGCAGAAACATTTGGATGAATATAATCATTATCCTTTAGTGCAGTAAATTTAACATCAAAACCTAAGAAATTAATAACATCTTGTTTTAGTTGTTCGAAAGTCTTTGTTGTACTCGCAAGTCCTCAAACCATTATATTTTCTGAAATCATTCCATATTCAAAAATGTTAATATTGCTCATTTTACGCTTTTGATTGTATGCTACAACTTCTGAAAGTGATGTAATAATCGAATTACGAATGCATTCGTGTTCTTTTGAAATAAAAGTCATTAAATTGATTTGTTTTTCAAATGAAAAAGGATTTAATTTATTTTTTTCTTTTGAAACAAGAGTAAAGGTTCGTACTTCATTATATCCTTGGTGCTGAAAATATGATTTAGAATTATTAATTTTTTGTATATGAGCAGGAACAGTTTTAATTGGTTGTGGTTTGAATTTTGCATATGAATAAAATCTAAAAATTTCTTCGATTATATCTTCAAAAACTTCTATATCATAACGATATTCAGGGGTAGTTATTTTATTATTTTCAAATCTAAATCCAAGCGAAGTTAGTTTTTTTAAAGCATTATCAAAAACATTTATTTCATTTATACCTGCATATTTCTTTAAAAGTTCTGCATTATATATAATGCTTGTTTGCTTATGATAAATAATAGGGTTAATTATTTGTGAAATCTGTAAATTTTTGCAATAAAAACGAATAAATTCCATCGCAACTGAAGCGAGATAAGCAGTTATAACCCTTGAACCTTGACTTGATGCAGTTGTGCTTATCCTTATTTCTTTTGTGCTGTGACGAATGTATTTAGGATCAAAAACACCTACTTCAAATAAATAGTTTTCTGTATCTAAATCAGTTTTTGTGGTTTCTAGACCGATAACAGAAGCAAGTGAAATAATATTGCTGTCATCTGAAATAGCTAAAACATTATCAACAGCAACTTTTTTACCACCTAATATCTCAATCTCACCAGAATACAATTTTGCAGTAATATTTTTTTGTAGTTTTGCAGCATTATAAACATGTACTGGAACACCGATATTTATTAATGTTAAATTTGTCAGGTTAACACTTCAATCAAATAAAGAAGAAATATCGTGTTTTGCTAATAAAGTTTTTTCGTAAATACTTGTTTTTAATTTTCCTTTTATTTCACTAAAACTAAGATTTTTTGCCATTCCATTGGCTGCTTTAAAATCACTTATAAAATTTGGTTCTTGTTCTTTTGATTCAAAAACAAATTTAGTGTTAAAATATGCAGCAAGTTCTTTAGCAAGAATAAAATATGAATTTGCATCATTGCGGTTTGCATTGATTGCTATTTCGATTAGATAATCATCGATATTTAAAAGTTGCATTGGATCATCATTTATGCTTGCAAAATCATTTGGTAAGACTAACAACTCATCTTTTTTTGACAGTAAGTCTCATTTATAACCTAATTCTGATCAAGATGCTAACATCCCTTGTGATGGATAACCTTTAAGTGTTTTTTCACCAAAGATAATTTCACCTCTTTTTGCACCAACAGGAAAACAAACAACTAAATCACCTACCTTTAAGATTCGATTAGTTGTTTGGATTGTAATTTGTCCTTTTTTAGTTTTTAATTCAACAACATCTAAACGATCAGAATTTGGATTTTTGAAGACATTAATAACTTTTGCAAATAAAATATCTTCTATATTAGCAAATTTTCTCACATCCTCAACTTCAAAACCTATTTCATTTAATGCATTTGTAGTTTCTTCTGCAGTAAGTTTGATATCTGGTAAATAACTATTTAGATGTTTTAGTGAAACGAGCATTAAAAACCTCCTCATGTGGTAAATTTCAATCGATTTCTGTTTTATTTTGAATTTTTAAAAGATGATTAACTTTTAAAAATATTTGTGAATTATTAAATCCTTTATTAAATGACAACGGTGAAGGATGTGAGGATTCGATGATATTTTGTTGTTTAATTTTATCGAAGTTAGATAAATTATATACAGTTTCTTTTGCTTGTTTGCCTAGTATAACAAAAATTATATCACTATTTGCCTCGATGATTTTATCTAGGATTACTGATGTAAATTTTTGTCATCCGATATATTTATGTGAATTAGGTTTACCTTTTATAACTGTTAAAACTGTATTCATCAATAATACACCTTGCTTAGCTCAATTAACTAGTGAATTAGTTTTTATGACAATATCTGGATAATCTTGTTTAAGGACTTTAAAAATGTTTGCTAAACTCTTTGGTGTTTCGTCTTTTCAACTAGAAAAAGCCAATCCGTCTGCGCTATCATCATTATAATAAGGATCTTGACCTAGAATAACAACTTTAGTTTCATTAACTTGAAAAAATTCAAAAGGCTTAAATATGTCCATTTGGTGTGGGTAGATGGTTTGGTTATTTAATTCTGCTTCTTTTAAAGAATGAAAAATATTATCAAAATAACTTTTTTTACCTTCTTTTTGTAAGATTTGTAAAAAACTATCTTTCATTGCTAAATTGCTCCAAAATTCTTAAATCATTACGATATAAATCCCTAATATCATTAAATCCATATTTAATCATTGCAAGTCTTTCGACTCCTACACCAGCAGCAAAAGCATTAAATTTAGCATCAAATCCTGCCATTTGTAGCACTTTCGGATGCAGCATTCCAGCACCTAAAACTTCTATTCAATGATTTTTATAAAACATATCTACCTCCACACTAGGCTCGGTAAATGGAAAATAACTAGGACGCAACCTTATATCAATTTCTTCTTCCAAAACATAGGATAGAAAGGATTTTAAAGTTCATATGAGATTTGGAAAACTAACGTTACCAACACAAACAAAGTCGAGTTGAGTAAACTGATGTGAATGAGTAGCATCATCTTCATCATTTCGATACACCTTACCTAATGCAAATGTTGAAATTTCGATATTTTTATTTTCGTGTAGAACTTTTGCAGTAATTCCAGTATTATGAGTTCTTAATAATGTTGTAGCATTTAAATAAAGTGAATCATGCATTGCTCGAGCCGGATGATCGATGGGGATATTAAGTTTCTCAAAATTATATAAATCAGAAACTATTTCACCACTTTCTTGCTGATAATAACCATGCTGAATAAACCAAGTCATAATGCGTTCTTCGATTAATGTTATCGGATGCAAGCTACCAGGTTTGTAGACAGGTTTGCTAATATCAATAAATTCTGAGTTTATTTTACGATCTATTTCTATTTTTTCCAATCTTTCTTCAGCATTTTTAAAAAACTCTTCATATGTTTTCTTTAAATCATTAATTTGTTTACCGATTTGTTTTTTTTGTTCAACTGGTGCAGTTTTTAGACTTTGTTGTAGTTGATATATTTGTCCATCTGATGAATAAATTTTAGCTTTTGCTTGTTTAAGATCTTCGAGTGTATTTATATCTTCAAGTTTTAACATTATTACTCCTTTTTATAGTGTTTTTTTCATTCTGCTTTTAAATTGTTTCAATATTCTAAAATGTTTTGTTCATTTTTGTTGCTGCTTGGAATGTAAAATTTAGTATTTTGTAGTTGTTTTGGTAAATATTGTTGATTATTTCAATGTTTAAAATAGTCATGTGGGTATTGATAACCAATTCCATCACCTAATTTTACTGCAGATTTATAATGTGAGTCTTTTAAATAAGATGGTATTTGGTAAATGTTACCATTTAAAATGTTTTGCTTAACTTTATCACGTGCTAAAACAACGGAATTACTTTTAGGAGATGAAGCAAGTTCGATTATTGCTGATGTAATAGCAAGTTCCCCCTCGGGGATACCTAGTCTTTCAAAAACTCTTATGGCTGCTTCAGTTTTTGCACCTACCATTGGATTTGCTAATCCAATATCTTCGTATGCAACAGCAAGCATCCTTCGAAATAAACCATCATTATCACCACTTTGTAAAATTAAAAAACCATAATATAATGCAGCATCAATATCACTACCACGAAGTGATTTGTGAAATGCTGAAAGGTTATTATAGTGAGCACTTTGTTTATTATCGCTATAAAAATTGATATTTGGTATTATAGTTTTTAAGTCATTTTTACTAACTTCTTTTCCATCTTTTTTTAATAGTGCAAGTAATTGTAAGTTATTTATACTTGCTCTTAAATCACCACTTGAAAAAGCTGCTAAATTGACTAAATTTTCCTTGCTTATTTTTAAATAAGGATAATTTTCTTTTATAATTTTCTCTAGCATTAAAGCGATATCTTGAACATCTATTTTATTAAACTGCAAAATCTGCATTCTGCTACGAACAGCAGGAACAACTTTAAAATAAGGATTTTCTGTTGTTGTAGCATAAACAATTATTTTATCAAACTCTAAATAAGATAGTAATATATCTTGCTTATCACGATTCAAACGATGGATTTCATCGATTATTATAACATCGCAATCATCTAAAATTTTTATTAAATCTGATTTATTATCAATCGATGCATTAAAATACCCCGCTTTTAAATTTAACTCATTTGCTAAAATAAAAGCAGTTGTTGTTTTACCTGTTCCACTTTCACCAAAAAACAAAAAACTAGAAGTAATTTTGTTTTCAATTACTTCCTTAAGCAATTTTTTAATATGATTTTGACCGACAATATCATCTAATTTCTGTGGTCTCAATAAATTTGCTAAATTTTTGTTCATATATTATTTTATAATTATAACGATTTTTTGATTTTTATAGGTGTTAAAGAACAAAATTATTTTTCTTGTGTATAAACTTGTGGATAATTTAATAAAACGAATGTATAAATAGAACTTATTATTGCATACTATGTATATTTTTAGTTTTTTTAAAAAAACGATGGATGTAAAATTGTTCATAAATAAAGAAAAAATTATCAACAAAAATAAATTAGTTTAAAATTAAATTGCTATGTATAAATCAAAATTAGACATTAAAGAAACACAAATAGCTATTCAAGATCTTAAACAAATTTTTCAAGCAAATATTAAGGTAGCATTAAATTTGACTAGAGCAACTGCACCGTTATTTTTAGATGCAAAAACAGGATTAAATGATGGTTTATCAGGTGAAAAGGCAGTCTGATTTAATCCAAAAGATTCTAATGTTCGCTTAGAAGTTGTGCATTCGTTAGCAAAATGAAAGCGTCATGCATTAAAACAATATCAATATTTAGATGGTGAAGGTATTTATACTGATATGAATGCAATCCGTCGTGAGGAAGAGCTCGATTCGACTCATTCATATTATGTAGATCAATGAGACTGAGAAAGAATTATTTCCCGTAGTGATCGTAATTTAAATTTTCTAAAAATGATTGTAAGTAAAATTTATGATGCTGTTAAAGCTACTAAGTATGCATTGCAAGAAGAATTTCCAAAACTTACTGATAAACTTGCTGAAAACTTATTTTTTATTAGTGCTCAAGATTTAGAAGATTTATATCCAAATTTATCACCTGAACAACGTGAAGATGTAATTGTAAAGGAAAAGGGAGCTGTTTTCGTTTATAGCATAGGTGAAAATCTTAAATCAGGTATAGTTCATTCAAAACGTGCATTTGACTATGATGATTGAAAATTAAATGGTGATTTGTTGGTGTATTCTTATGTTTTAGATAAAGCAATCGAGTTATCATCGATGGGAATACGCGTGGATGCTGAATCGATGTTAAGACAATCGAAAAAGGATAAAGAAGACTTGTTAAACCTGTCACCGTTTCATTATAAAATTCTTAACGATCAATTACCATTAACTATTGGTGGTGGAATCGGTCAAAGTCGTTTAAGTATGTTCTTACTTGAAAAAGCACATATCGGTGAAGTTCAGTCAAGTTATTGACCAAAAGAACACATCGAAGAAATGAAAGATAAAGGTATTGAATTGTTATAAAAATAAGTTTTTACCTATGATATAGGTAAAAACATTTTTATTCTGATTGATAGTCGACATCTGATTGTTGATTTAGTGGTTCTTTGTTTAAGTTTTGATTAATTAATTTCAGTTGCTCTAAAATTAATTCATCTGTGGTAGGTTTAACTACTTCAGGTTCGATTGCAACAGGTGGATTTTTCTTTAATCTATACCTTTTGATACCAGCTTTTATTATAAAATATGACATTAACATAATAAATAAGGTGAATGAAATGATTACAAAATTAATAATTGCACCTAGAAATTTCCCGTATTTAATACCTTTTCACACTAAACTTTCTAAGTCTTTAAATTTATCACCAAGGATATTATGTGCAATTGCAGACATAATAACATCGTTTGCTAATGAAGAAACAACTGCATTAAATACTGTCCCAGCCAAAAAACCAACGGCAAGTATAATTAAGTTACCTTTTTTAAAGAATTTCGATGCTTCTGTAAATGATTCATAAAGTAAAGACTTCTTATTATCTTTTTTATTCATTGCTTCCTATCTTAATTTAATTACATCAACTGCAACTATTTCATCATTGTCTTTTAAATTAATAATACGAGAACCTTTAGTTTGACGTGATGATTTAGGTATTTGTGTAATTTGTGTTCTAATAGTTATCCCTTGTGAAGTAATTATCAATAATTCATCTTCTAAACTTACAAATCCTGCATAAATAAGATTTCCAGCTTTTATATTATCAATTCCTACAAGACCTTTAACATTACGTTTAGTTAAATTATATTCACCTTCATCAGTAAGTTTTCCATAACCTTTTGAACCAAGAGAAAGCACTAAATTGCCATCACGGTTCGATGAAGCAGATACAACATATTGATTTTCTTCAAGTTTTATTGCTCTTACACCGATGCTATTACGACCTAATGCTCGAATATCATCATTTTTAAAGATTGCAATATTACGATAGTTATTTGCAACTAAAATATGATCTTCATCAGATGATAAGAATGCACATACTAATTCATCTGCATCAGCTAGTTTGAAGGCAATAAGTCCATTGCGACGAACAACTTTAAAAGAAGCTATATCAGTTTTCTTAAAGATACCAAACTTTGTTACAGTAGTTAAATATTGATTTTGCTCATAATCATCAACACTAATAATAGAAATAATCTTTTCACCATTATTAACATCTAAGGTTTCTAAAACATTAATGAAAGGAACACCTTTACTTTGTTTGGTTCCTTCAGGAATTTGGTGTCCACGAAGTTTATATGCTCTACCAAAATTTGAAAATAACAATAAATCAGTATGGGTTTTTGCTTGAATAATCATTGCGATATCATCGTCTTTATATGTTTTCATACCAACCGAACCAACTCCACCACGTTTTTGTGTGTTATATTCATCTAAGTTAATACGTTTCACATAACCATTTACTGACGTTGTGATTACAATATCATTTTCAGGGATTAAATCTTCTTCAGTTATTTTACCAGCACCAGAAATATCAATTTGTGTGCGACGAGCATCATTAAATTTTGCTTTAATTTCCTGTAGTTCACTAATAATTAAATCAATTAATTTATCTTCGTGTGCTAATATATTTTTATAATGAGCAATTTCAGTTAATAAATTTTTTAATTCTTCTTGCATCTTTTCGATACTTAATCCTGTTAAACGACGCAAATTCATATCTAAAATTGCTTTAGTTTGTTTTTCGCTTAACTCAAAACGCATACTAAGCTTTTCTTGTGCAATTAAATCAGTTTTGGATGCTTTAATGATTGCAATAACTTCATCAATATTAAAAATAGCAATTTTTAAACCTTCTAAGATATGTGCACGTTCTTCGGCACGGGTTAAATCAAATTTTAATCTACGGGTAACAACATCTTTTTGATGTTTTAAATATTCGTTAAGAGCAGTTTTTAATGTAAGTAGTTTCGGTTCACCATTGACTAAAGCAACTAAATTAGCACTGTATGCAGTCTGTAAATAAGTTTTTTGATATAACTTATTTAAAATAATATGTGGGTTGAAGCCACGTTTAATATCAATCACAATGCGAATTCCATCGCGATTTGATTCATCGCGTAAATCAGCAATTCCTTCAATTTCTTTATTTTTATGTTGTTCAACAATTTTTTGAATTAAAGTGGTTTTTTTAATCGCATATGGTATTTGCGAAACTATAATTTGTGATTTACCATTCGCTTTTTCTATAATATTAGTTTTAGAACGAACTATAATGCTACCACGTCCTGTTTCATAAGTATCAATAATCCCACGAGTCCCTAAAATTATTGCTCCCGTAGGAAAATCAGGACCTTTTATATGTTGCATTAACTCTTTGGTGCTGATGTTAGGATTTTTGGCTAAAGCAACTGTAGCATCAATAGTTTCACCTAAATTATGTGGAGGGATTTCGGTTGCCATACCAACAGCAATACCAGATGAACCAGATACAAGTAGGTTTGGAAAGCGAGAAGGAAGTACAGCAGGCTCTTTTTCGCTTGCATCATAGTTATCCACAAAATCAACTGTTTCTTTTTTTATTCCTTCTAGCATTTCAGCAGATAACTTAGACATACGAGCTTCGGTATAACGCATCGCAGCAGCTTGGTCACCATCGATTGATCCAAAGTTTCCGTGTCCATCAACTAACGGATAACGCATTGAAAAATCCTGTGCCATACGAACCATTGCTTCATAAACCGATGAATCACCATGAGGGTGATATTTTCCAAGCACATCCCCTACGATACGGGCAGATTTACGGTGTTGTGAACCAGGAGTAATACCTAATTCAGACATATCATATAAAATTCTACGGTGTACTGGTTTTAGTCCATCACGAACATCAGGGAGCGCTCTAGAAACAATAACACTCATAGCATATTCTAAAAAGGATGTTTTCATCTCATCATCGACTAGGATTGGATGCAAACCGTCTTTTGATTCGCTGATGATTTGTGATGAAACTTGATATTCTGCATTATTTTGCGGAATTTCTTCTTCGTCTTCTTCTATTATTGGTTCTTTTTTCTTAAAGACGATGTGGTTATCTTCTTCATAGTCATATTCTTTAATTTTTGTTTTTTTCTCTTGATCTTCTGCCATATCCTCTCCAATTTAATAAATTATAAATTTATTAAATTATACACAATTTTTTGTTTAAAGTTATTATAAACAGGTAAAATTAAGCATTTTTTTGTCCCTATGAACAAGCAAAAAAGAGAAAATTACGAATTATTTTCTCTTTTTTGCAATTTTTCTTCTTGTAATCTTACTAAATTTTTCAAATCCTTAACTTCTTTTAAGCTAAGTGGTCGATAGGTTCCAATTGGCATTTTTTCTACTGTGATTCCTGCATATTCAAGTCTTTTTAGATTGATAACTAACTTATCTACCAATTTAAATAATTCTTTAACATGATGATATGTTCCTTGTGTTAAAACAACAAAATAACTTTTCGGTGAATCGCTTCCGCAAGGGATAACATCCTGCACACTTTTTACTCCATTAACTTTAACTATTGAATTAAGTTTTTTTAACTCTTTTATACTAAGTTTTTCATTTATTCTAGCTCGATACACTCTTGGGATTTGATATTTTGGATGCATTAATTTATTTGCTAAATCACCATCATTTGTCATTATTAGTGCTCCAGTAGTATCATAATCAAGACGCCCTACTGGGAACACTTTATAAGGAACATTCATTAAATCTATCACAGAAGGTCTATTGAAATTATCTTTTAAAGTTGTAATAGTTTTTGTTGGTTTGTTTAAAACATAATAAACTTTTTGTTGCTGAAATATAGGTTTATTTTTCACAAACACATTATCGCCAAAATCTGCTTTATCACCTAATTTAGCTACCATACCATTTACTGTTACATAACCTTTTTCAATTAATGTTTCTGATTCACGTCTTGATGCGATTCCAGCTTGTGAAAGTAGTTTTTGTAATCTAATTTTTTCCATTTTAATCTTTCATATATAAGTTGTATAAATTTAGTGATTCATTAGAGAATTTTACACCTTTTGAAATATTAAAATCATAGGTTTGTTTTACAACTTCTTTAAAGCCAGCATCTAAATTAGTTAACGCAAGATCTCGTATTTTTTGAATTCCAGTAAAACGTCGTCCTTGACAAATTTTATCGGCGACAAAAATAATTTTATCTAACTTGCTCATATTCGGATGTAATTGGGTATGATAACGAACAGCTTGTAAAATGGCTTGATTTTGCAGCATATATCCATGCTTTAATCATATATATGAACAGATTTGGTGTAAAAATGCCGGATTTTCTTCTTTAATATCTGGTTCAAACTCTTTAATTGCTTGCAGCGATCTTTTAACATCCCATTCTTTTGCAATATCATGTGTTAATCCTGCAATATAAGCATCCTTAGCAGGATAATTATGAGCTTTAGCAAGTTTGACAGCAAAATCAGCTGTTGCTACAGAATGCTTGGCACGCAAAGCAGAAAGACTATTATGAATAATTTGTTCTAAATATAAACCATCTTTTTGAATGTAGTTTAAAACTTTTTTATCTACATGCGAGAGCATTCCGTTTTTAAAATCACTTGATGCAAAATCATAAAAGGGGTTATTTAACAAAATTCCATTATATTTTTTTAGGTTAATTTTATTAATGTTTTTATCACGACGAAATACTGTTATTTGTGTGAGTTGAGAGATAATATCAATGTCTTTTCATTTATTTAATTTTGGTAAATTATCACTACCAATTAATAAAAAAAGTTGATCATTAGGATATTTTTGCCTTAGATATTTTACTGTATCGATGGTATATGAGACATTATTTCGCTTAATTTCAAAGTCACATAATTGCATTTTCTCTTCTAAAACCAGCTGAATCATTTCTGCTTTTTGATATGGTTTAACTAATTTTGTTTTAGACTTAAATGGTGATGTAAAAGTCGGAACAAATAGTAGTTTATCTAAATTGAGTTCTTTAATTGCATATTTTGCAAGTTTTATATGACCAATGTGAATTGGATCAAATGAACCACCATATATACCTATTTTCATAATTTACCTCTTAAAGACACCTACTTCAATTGAATCAGATTGTCCCCTTCTTTTTTTAATTCGTTCGATGTTATAGTCCGCCAAAGTTTTTAAACTCTTCATTTTCATTTTTGTATTCACTTTATTAATAATTTGATCTACAATGTAGTTAGTTTTACATGCTTTTCGTGTTTCTAAAATACTTAAACTACGGTAGTTTTCAAAGGAATTGATTAAGTTTGATACACGGATGCTGATTCCGATGATTTTGGTATCTAAAAAATTATCATAAAAAAGTTGCTTACAATATTTAATAATTTCATCTGCTTCATTGATAAATTTTTCAACTACCATATGTTTTGCGATTCAACCATCACTAAATGTTCGTACACCAAAGCTAATTTGATTACCTAGTTTATATAATTTTTGCAACCTTCTTGATACTTTTTGTGCTTGTATTGCTATATTTTGCAAAATATCTTCAGTGTTTATGTCTTTTTTGTTAAAGGTGATATCGTGACTAATCCCTTTGACTTCAGGAATTTCATCACTAACATCTGAATCAGCAAAATAATTTAAAGCATCTATGAATTTAAATCCGGATGTTTTAAAAATTGATGTCAGTCTTATATCATTATAAGTTAATGTTGCTAAATCCCCAATGGTATTTATTTCAAGGTTTTTAAAGTGATCACCAAGTTTTTCTCCGATACCGTGAAATTTAGTAATCGGTAGACTAAAGAAGCGTTCTTGATAGTTTTTGCTATTAGTTACAGCAATTCCTTTTGGTTTAAATAAATTAGTTGTCATTTTCGCATAAAACTTAGTTTTAGAAATTCCAATACTAATAGGGATTTTAAAGTTGTTTTCGATATCATCTTGCAATCTTTTAGCAAGTTGTAAAGCTTTTTCATCGCTATCAATGCTGCTATGAACTTGGATGTAGCATTCGTCAATTGACCCGATTTCAAATTTATCAGCATAGAACTTTTTAATATATCTAAAAATCGCATTTGAAGTTGCAATATATAAATCAAAACGAGGTTGTTCAATGATTGCTTTTGGTTCTTTTTTTAATATTTCTGATATTTTTGCCCCCGCTTTGATACCAAGTTGTCTAAGTTCATAACTCACTGAAACAGCAACTGAATGGATTCCTTTATTTGCAATCGCTACTGGTTTATTAAGCAAATTAGGTTTTAAAGTTCTAATAGCAGAAACAAAATATGAATCAAAATCAATGTGAAAAATATAAGGTCTAGACATCTTTAAATGCTTTAGTTATCATTAAGGTGCAATGAATGCGATTTGGTTGACTTTTGATGTTATAAAAAACTCATAAATCACCTAATAAATCCATATGTTCATCACTGATATTTTCACCATTAACAAATTTGGTGAAAATATCTACTAGTAAGTCGATTTGTTCTTTTGTTTTGCCTTTAACAGCATCTAAAAACATATCAGCACCTGCTAAAAAAGGTGCACATCCGATCCCATCAAAACTTGCATCTATTAGGATGTTTTGATCCCATTTTAAATCAACTAATAACTTATCCGAACAACTAGTGCTATAAAAAACATTTGATGTATCAAGTTTTGTTTTATTCTTTGGTTTAAGATAGTGATTCATTATCGTTTCGCGTGCTATATTCGGATTAAAATGCATAAAAATCACCTCCATTTGCTAAAGCATCAATTAATTTATCAATATCTGAATAATTATTATAAATACCTAAAGAAATTCTTAAAAACGAGTGTTCTTTGATGATATTTCTTATATAAGGAGCACAAAAGATTCCAGCAATTGTATAAATATTTTTGCTTCCCAAATATCCTGCAACATCTTGTGCATTAATTCCTTTAACATTAATTAATGCGATAAAATCACCTGGTTTACTTGAAACAGTTATATTAGGTAAATTCATCAGTTTTCTATGTAAATAAAAAGATAGATCTTTTAAAATTTCTTGAGTTTTTTGATAACCTACTTTGTAAAAAAACTCAAGTGCTTTATCAAACATAAAAAAACCTGCAATATCAGGGGTTCCTGGTTCAAATGCATTGATGGTATCTTTTAAAACCCATGATGCATCTTTATGAACTTCTGAAACACTACCACCACCAAATTTTACTGGTTTTAACTTCTTTAAAAGTGTTTCCTTAATTGCTAAAACACCCATACCGGTAGGACCGTAAAACTTATTTGTGCTAAAAACAATGATATCTGAATCATTTAATGAAACTTTTTGATGACTAATTGATTGTGCAGCATCGTTAAAGACATAAATATTCTTTGAATGTGCTATTTGTGATATTTTTTTGATGTCAAAATTTTGATTAAATGTGTTATTTTCTTGAGCGAATGCTATAATTTTAACATTTTTAAAGGTTTGCAAGTCATCAAGTAAATTGTTACTAATATGGATTTTGCATCCTATTTTTTTTGACATTTCAATTCACGGAATAAGATTTGAAGAATGATTGAAAGCATTTAATAAAATTACATCATTAGGTTTCAATAAATGTGCAAACATATTTACAAACAAATTAATCGATTCAGTTGTTCCGCTGGTGAAAATTATTTCATGATCTTTACTATCGATTAGTTTTGCCACCTTATTTCTAACAGATGCGATTTTTGAATTGACTAAATTTCCAAGTGGAGTGTCTGCAGTTCTTGATGAAATCGAGATATTCTTATAATAATTATAAATTGCATTTGTTGCAGAAATTGGTTTTAAAACCAATGCAGCACTGTCAAAATAAGTAATTTTATTAAGGATTGGGAATTGCTTACGAATCCAGTCATTCATTATAACAACCTCCTTAATATCTTAATCAAAAATATATTATAGTTAGGTATTTTTTTAAATTCATCTAAAAAATCATAGTAATAACTGCGTTTTTTATTATTAAAAGTTATCTCATTTTGAATTTCATCAAAAAACGGACATGTTTTAATAAATTTATGATTTTTGTTTTTATAAATAAGTTGTAAAAACATATAGATAAAAAAGTTTTTAAGCATTAATTTATTTGTGTTTTTAACTATAAAACCTTGTAAAAAGTTATTTATAGTTGCATTAAAACCATTAAAATTATTTTTAATTTCAATTCATTGTATTTTCGATAAATCATATTTTTCAATAACATCTAAATCAATAAAGGTTTTGAATATAAAATTAAATAAACTTTGATGCTTTAAAAAAATATATTTTAATAAAGTTTCATTAGTTTGCATTTCTGCTTTCAGAATCGAGTACAATGACCGCTTTATAAAAATTCTCTAAAATAGCATTGACAAATTGATATAAAAGTTCGTCATTAGAGGTTTTGTATGACTTAGATGGCTGTCCAAAATATTCTTTAGTAATAATCACGGCTTCATTTATTACAATTTTTGGTTGTATAGAATAAAGTTCTACACATGCATTTATTAATATTGCACGAATAAGTGGACTAAGTCGTTGTCACGGTCAATCCTCGTTTAATAACTTCTGCAGTATTTTTTTAACAAAAACAACTGAATTTTTGACTTTGATAAAGAAAAGTTTTTGTTCAAAATTTATTTGAAATTCATTAATAATAGCTTCAAGGTTATAAGGAATATCAAGTAATTCATGTTTATAAATAATTTCGATGTTTTTTATTCTTAATGCATGCCTAGAAATATTTTTTACTGCCATCTTTACCTCGGATGATTTTATTTTGCTATTATATCATAATTTACTTGATTTTTCGTATAAAAGGATGAAAACAAGCACCATATGTGCTTGATTTTAACTTTTAAATTATGATAAAGATTCTGCTAATAATTTCTGAACTTGTTCTTGGTTTTCACATTCAATTGCTTTTTGAGCAAGTTGTTGCATTTGTTTATAAGAAAGTTGATTTACTAATTCTCTACTTGCTAAGATGCTACTTGCTGACATTGAAAATTCATCTAAGCCTAAACCTAATAAAATAGGTAAAGCATTACGATCACCAGCCATTTCTCCACACATACCAACTCATTTTCCGTGCTTATGTCCACCGTCGATGATATGTTTAATTAATCTCAAAATCGATGGATTAAGTGGTTGATATAAATAAGAAATATTTTCATTCATCCGATCTGCAGCCATTGAGTATTGAATTAAATCATTTGTTCCAATTGATAAAAAGTCAGCATGTTTTGAAAACATATCAGAAAGTACTGCTGCAGCAGGTGTTTCCATCATCATACCTACTTCAATTTTATCCTTTGCAGCAATGTTTTTATTAGTTACATAAACTTCATCATATGCTTGGTTATAAAGTTCTTTTGCTGCTAAAAACTCATCAACATTAGTTATCATCGGAAACATTATTGCAACTTTACCAAACTCACTTGCACGAACTAATGCACGAAGTTGAGTTTTGAAAATATCTGGATTTTGTAGACAAAAACGAATTGCACGATATCCTAAGAAAGGATTCATTTCTTTTGGGAAAGCAAAGTATTTTAAAGTTTTATCCCCACCGATATCTAGTGTTCTAATCACTACTCTTTTACCATTCATTTTTTGTACTGCTTCTTTATAAGCTAAAAATTGTTCTTCTTCAGTTGGTCAGTGATCATTATCCATATATAAAAATTCTGATCTAAACAATCCAATTGCTTCAGCATCGTTATCTAAAACGTCTTGTAAATCTTTTGGAGAACCAATATTTGCAGCAAGTTCAACATGGTGAAAATCAGTTGTTTGTGAAGTTTTTCCTTTTAAGTTTTTAAGTTTGTTTAAATATTCTTGATATTCTGTTTGTGCTTTTAAATATACCTTTTGTTCTTGTTCAGTAGGGTTAATAATAACAGTTCCTTTTGATCCATCTAAAGCAATTACATCACCGTTTTTAGTATATTCCATTACTGAATTTGTTCCAACAACTGAAGGAATTGCTAAACTACGAGCCATAATTGCTGTATGCGATGTAGGTCCACCAATATTTGTAACAAATCCCTTAACGAATTTTTTGTTTAATTGTACAGTTTGTGATGGGCTTAAATCTTCGGCAACAATTACAACTTCAGAATTAATTGATGTTAAATCTGGTTCTTCGATATTGTTTAAAGCAAATAATAACTTTTTAAGCACATCCTTGATATCTGCAACACGCTCACGCATATATTCATCATCGATACCTGCAAACATATTCGCAAACTCTGTATATACTTCATTTACAGCATATTCAGCAGTTAATGATTCGTTTTTGATTTTATTTTCAATACTTTCCTTAGCAGCCGGATCCTTTACAAATCCAATATGTGCATCAAAAATTGCCGCATGTTCTGGATCGCTTGCTAAACTTTTAGTATGCTCAAGTTTTGCAATCACTTTATCAGTTGCATTAGCATATGCTTTTAATTCTGAATCTATATTATTTGTATTTTTAGTAATTTCAACAGGTAATTCTTCGATTTTGAATACCTTAGCGATAGCAACTCCACGAGATGCTCCGATTCCTGTAAGTTTCATATTTTCTCCTTTTTGCTTGATATATGATGTTGATATTTTATACTTTTAAAAAAAAGATTATATTAAATTAATTTGTAGTTTTAAAAAAGTATGTAAATAATTCCAATATTAATATAAATATATTTATTTAATATTCTAAATATTATATTTACTAAATGATAAAAATGAAAAATCATCACTTTTGTTTTAAAATTTGCTAAAAAAGTGTATTATTTAGTTAGTTGCCTTAGTGGTGGAATGGCAGACACTGCGGACTCAAAATCCGCCGGAGAAATCCATGCAGGTTCAAGTCCTGTCTAAGGCACCATATAATCAGCATTGCTGATTTTTTTATTAGGAGAATAAATGCAAGCAAAATATCAAGAATTATCTACCAGACTAAAAAAATATATGTCAATTGAAGCAATGTCGCGTTTTGAAGAGCCGGTAGTAGATGAACTTAAAAGAAATATTAAGGGTTTTGAAGTTTCTAGAGATAAATTAGGTTCAGTGATTTTTTACAAAAAATCAAAAGTAGAAAATGCTCCAAAAGTGGTGATTGCTGCACATATGGATGAAGTAGGATATATGGTTCGTTTAATTGCTGATAATGGTAATTTAATGGTAACACCAATTGGCGGTTTGTGACCTTCTGTTGTAATTGGAACTAAAGCAATTGTGGTGAATTCGCAAAATCAAAGATTTACAGGTGTTTTTGGACACACCAGCATCCATATCCAAACAAACGAATCACTTAAAAATGCAGTTAAGACTGATGATCTATATGTAGATTTAGGTTTTAAAAGTAAGCAAGAAGTTTTGGATGCAAAAATAGATATTGGAGATAAAATTTTCATTAGTGGTGAATATGTAGAACTTGCAAATGATTTAGTTGGTGGTAAAGCAATGGATAATCGTGCTGGAGTTACAGCATTAGAATTTATAGCTAAAAATATCGCTGATTTACAATTAGAATGTGATGTCTATTTAGTCGGAACAGTTCAAGAGGAGGTTGGAACTCGTGGAGCTAGAACATCCGTATCAATTATTAATCCAGATGTAGCATTTGCAGTCGATACAGGTGCTGCACACGATACAACTGGTGCTAAATCTGGTACACCAGTTTGTGGAAACGGAGTATCAATTTTAGTAAAAGATTCTGGAACCTTACCAGATGCTAAATTAATTGAATATCTCTTTGAAGTTGCAAAAAATAAACAAATACCTGCATATAAATATGTAGCAGGTGGTGGTGGAACCGATGCAGCAGAATTACAATTTGCACTAGGTGGATCTGCTGTAATGACTATTTCAATTCCACAAAGATATTTACATAGTCCTATTGGTGTTGCATCTTTGGTAGATATCCAAGCAACAATTGATTTAATGACAGAATTTTTAAAATCTTATTCATCAAAAACACATACAGAAAAATTAGCATATAAATAGTCGGTTAGCATCCGATTTTTTATATGCAATCAAATAAAAATTTAAACATTTTTATAAAAAAGTATTATACTATACAAAAATTTCAATAATAGTTTTTAGATATTAAGTTATCACTTATATATCTAAAATAAAAGCAAATAAAAAATGATATTTTAACTAAATATTTGCACATAATTGTTATTAAAATATCTATATATGCTATAAAAACAAAAAAATTATAAGGATTTTGATATCATTAAATTATAAAGGAATCATTATGCGAAAAAAGAAATTTAGAAAATATATAGTTCCTGCTTTTTTAGGTTTTACCACAGTTTCTGCTGTAGCTTGCACTAATGAAAACACAGAAGTATTTGAAAAAAAACAGGTACATCTTAAAAGTGTACAGACTCAAAGTACATTAGATTCAGCATCAATTAAAGCATTTTTAGATCATCCAGTTTCTTCAAATGGCTATTTTTCGTTAACTTATAATAATCAAAATGTTAACGGAACCTTATCAGTCGATAAAAAATCTGTTACTTTTATCATAAACGGTTTATTTTCTAATAAAATATATACCTTTGATATTAAATACAATGGTAAATCATTGAAAACAGCAAAGTTACAAAACCAATTTTTATTCAAAACTAAACCACAAGATAATGTAGAACAACCACAAACACCTAAAAATAATGAACAAACTCCCCCCCCAACTTCAGGTGAGGAAACAACACCAGGGAACCAACCATCAACACCTAATCCATCAGATCCTAAAAAACATAATCCAGAAAATCCTGGTGATTCACAAGAAACAAATCCTAATCCAGGAGATGTCGAACAGACCACACCACCAGGTAACCTTAATTTAGATGGTAATCAAAAACCAAATAATTCATCAGAAAAAGAAAATAACCCAAATCCTAAAAAAGATAATTTTAGTATCTCAAATGTATCGTGAAGTAATGTTAATGCAACCGATGCTACATTAAATTTGAATTTTTCTAATCATACACTTGCTGATGCAAAAAAAAACAATCTTTTAATAACCATTTCAGATGGACAAAATCATACTCAAAATCTTTTAATAACTGAATCTAGCACTTTATCTACAACTTTTTATTCACTTAAACCGAATACAACTTATACCTTAACATCCGTATCATTAAATGGGAATTCTTTAGCTCTACCAAGTAGTAATTTATCATTTACAACATCGCAACAACAAATAGAACCAAGCACACCAGCAAAAGAACAAAAAACATATCATATACAAAATTCTAGTATTTCTAATATCCAAAGTGATAAAGCAAGAATAAATGTTTCATTAGATACATCACTCGATGCATCAGATAATGTTACATTATCACTACAGGATGCAAGTGGGCATCGTTTAGATTTTAGCAATCCTGCTGTAAATAATACTAATCTAATTTTTGATGTTTACAATCTTGCATCACATACAACATATTATCTTGATAACATCCAAATTGGAAGTCAAAACATATCTTTGAATAATCAAACTTTTACTACTAGTGATAACAGTGTGCAATTTAATGCATTGAACTATAGTCTTTTAGATTCATTTACTAAATACGATGAACAGGTAAGTAAATTTAATGCTAAGGATAACTTACATATTAAAGAAATATCATTGATTAATAATAAAATGTTGTGGTTTGCTTTTGACCATTTACCAACTTCTAAAAACAATGATTTCAAATTTACCTTTAACGGACAAAATTACACAACTAAATATAATGGAACATCACAAAATATTTTAGTTGATGTAAGTAATGGTAATTCAAACAATACTATTTCTAACATAATGTATGCAAATCAAGCAGTAGAGTTTAGTGGTAGTGTTAAAGTTATAAATAAAACAGGAACAACTGCTACATATAATGTAAGTTCATTTAGTATTAACAATAACAAAGTTAATGTTAATGTAAGTTATTTACCTAATCAAAGCAATGATAAATATCTTATTACCATCAAACCTGATGTAAATGTCTATGATGCAGATATAGCAGTTGTTGGAACTTATAAAAACGGACATATTGAATCTGAAGGTATTATTAACTTTAATCAAGGATACAATAAATACATTATTTCTGATGTCACAGCATTAAATAACAATTATTCTTTTAATGTTCCCGAAGAAGTTGCTTGAAGTTCAAATCAAACCTTTAATCCAACTATTACAAAAATACAATTTGCTCTTTCAGATGCTTCTACTAATACATATGTAGGAGCAATCAACCTTAATGCTACCGATTCAGAAGTCGAGCAATTTAAAAACAAATATGTTAAACTTACTTTTGTAGACTTAGTGCAAAAGAATACTCCGGCTGATACAAACGATCAAAAACGCAGTTATGGGTATTCATCAGACGGTGGAGATTGATTTGAACGTCAATTTCGCCAAGAAAACACAAAATCAGTGTTTTTAAACTTTGATGAACTTAAAAAGTTTTCTTTCACTGGACTAACCGAAGGAATTACTTGAAAACTAAATCAAGTACAAATTGTTAATAAATATGATTTATCATCTGTTATAGATTATGATGATGAAGGAAAAGATGGTGATAGCAAACATCGTAAATTATCTTTAATTCAGCAAAGTGGAACAACTGAGTTAAAACCAAGTTTAGATGTTTCTAAAAATGCTTATTCAGATGCTTTGGGAACATCTTTTAGTCAAACTAATTTAAATATAACTAATAATTCGCAATATCAAGAATCACAGTTAACAGATAATACAAATGGAGATGTACCAAAATCTATCCCTTTTAATTGACATAACTATATAACATTAAATAATGCTTATTTAAAGAACACATTGTTTTTAACACATTATAGTAGTGATATTAATACTTATGTAGCAACAGCTTATACACAATACAATAATCCATTACCTGTTATAGAATTTGATAATCATAAAGAATATAATTTTGCTGCAATGAAAGAAAGTGTTCTAGATAAAGAAATGAATGAAAATTCTAATAGAACTGAAGTTTATGTTGAAAAAGACATCCGAAATTTCAAAAATTTAGATAGCAATAAAGAAGCAATTATTAATTTTTCTTTTGTGGCAAGTCCAAAACAAGTTAATTTTAGACAATTTTCTTTTGGTAGTTTTGATTGAGCGGTATCTTTTAGTTGAAATAAACTTAATGCAGCAGCTAACAAAACTATTTCTGATATCAAAATAAAATTCTTAGGAAAAACCGAAGATTTATTGAAGAAGATTGGTAGAAAAATTGATTCAAATGACAGTTATCATTTAACATTGACTGACCAACAACTTGAAGATTTGATGAATAAACATCTTAAAGCACAAGTATCATTAAGTGGTGATAAACTAAAAATCTCGTTAATAGCTCGTCAAGGGCATATTAATAAAGATATGTATATACATAATCTTTCTTCAAGTTATTCAACATTTGTTGATAAAACTTGAAATTATTTGTCAATTATGTATTTAAAAAATGGACAACCACTTTCATTTACAAATGAACACACAAAGGCAAAAAATCAATTAAAAATAGATGGATTTGAATTTGATAAAGAGACAAAATTTAAAAGTATTGGTTATAGTGATTCTGATACGCCTGTTAATATCGAAGTTACAACATGATATACAAATTCTTCACCTCGAAATACAGTTCAAGATCATGTTATAACACGTTCTTTTGGAACTTGATGGGGGACAGCTTGGATGATTGGTAAAGTAGATCCAGATAATGAAAATGATAATCGATATTATTTTGGAACAAATATCCATGTACCTGTATTAAATCCTGGATATATATCTGCTCCAAAACCACATACTTCTAAAGAAGATGTTAGCTTATTTTTAGGTGGTTATTGATCTAATACTGGTAATTCAATTTTTTGGACATCTGATAATAACAACAATAAGAGTATGGACGGTAGTTTATCAAATGTCCCTGCTAAAAACAGAACTGATTTTAAAATTCACATCATTGATATTACTGAATTGATAAATTATTATAATCAACATAAAAGTGATGTAAATAAAGAAAATGATCCGAAATTTAAAACAGCTGAACATATCTACAAATGAAAGAGTTTAAAACATAATAAAGTATCTAAAATGGGCCGTTACATCCACCCATATATGTATTATACAATGTATATGTCTTCTTTCCCAGGTTCTACTACATATAATACTAAAAAGAATATCCAAGTTCGTCAAAATTTTATTGGTGACATCTTGTTTTATCCAGGTGATAAAGTTCCAAATGCTAAAACAGAAAAAGTTGGATTTATTAAACGTTTTAAAAATTCTAGTGGTGAGATTATTAATGTTAATGCTAATTATCAACTAACAGGTGGTTCATCAGGGACAGGGTTATATGATCATGAAGGAAACTTTTTAGGAATTCATGCTAATGAAGAAAATGGTGAAGCATCTTCATATTTACTATCTTCACAAAGAATTAATTTCTTTGGTGAATTAAATGATTATAATAATGGTTCATTTGCTTATAAAGTGCAACGATTGAATCGTTTGTATCCTAAGAAGCATAAAATGCTTGATATCTTCAATGAATTTGAAAATCCAATTAAAAAATAGGAGTAATGATGAAAAAGATAAAAAAACTACTTATTTCCAGTGTATTTGTTAGTGCAGGTGTATCTGCTATAACAATCGCTTGTGGAAATCCTGAAACTAAAAATCAGCAAAGTTTTGATGGAAAAGTTGAAACAGTTAATGTTAATAACAACTCAGCAGTAATAAAAATAAAGTTATTTAAAACTTATAAAGCTACTGATATTTCATTACATTTAAGTAAACCAACCCAATATGATATGCCTAATATCAGCATCTTATCTAATATCTTAACTGTAACTTTTGAAAACATAAAAGCAGATACACAATATCAAATTGACCAAATTTTTGCTAACGGAAATGAATTAAAATTCTCTGATTCTGATAAAGTTAAATTGCAATTTAAAACACCTAAAAATCCATATGATGTAAAAACCGATGCAAACATCATAAGTGTTGATTCAGATTCTACAACTGCAACAATCACATTAAAGCTAACAAACAAAAATTTAGATGCAAGTAAATTATCTGCTACCTTAAACCCTACTGCACCTGCATCGATTACATCAAAAGATGATGTAATTACTATTAAATATACCAACCTTACTCCTAATACTGATTATAATTTATCCCAACTTAATATTAATGACACAGTTTTAAAATTATCAAATAATGATCAAAATAAATTGTTCTTTCATACAGCATCTATAAGTACTGATCCACAGATTACTCAATTATCTCTTTCTGATGATAATAGCAAATTATATGTAAAACTTGCTAATGTTGATGCATCAATGTTTGCAAATGAAGCAAAAATTAAATTTAAAAATATTGCTCGCACTCTTACATCGAAACTATATGATGTAAATACACATTTACTTACTTTTGATATTTCAAGCATTACAAAACCTGATAATAATAAATTAGGTATTTCATATTTAGAAATTGCATCAACTCAATATCACAGTAATTTAACCGTTACATTTAATACCTCGAATAATTCAGAAACGACTCCAATGAATCCTATAACACCACCAGATAATCAACCAGGTGGTGAAAATCAAGGCGGACAAGGTGATTCACAAACAAGTCAAGGTGGTTCGAATAGTGAACCACAAAATCCAAGTAATCCAAGTGAGCAAAACCCATCTGATGAAAATGCTCCAGGTAATCAAAATCCATCAACTACTAATCCTGATGAAAACAGTAAACCTATCGAAAAACCAAGACCAACCAAAGATGAATTTACCATTAATTCTATTGATGTAACTGATATTTCAAAAACTTCAGCATCGTTGCGAATTTCATTCACATCAAATAGTAGATTACATGATGCGAATGTGCATACCTTTGATGCATCATTATCTAATTCTAAAAGTTTACAAGTTACAAATTATACCGAAGGTAATAATTTGTATTTAAATTTTTCAAATTTATCATCCAATACAACTTATCAACTTACATCATTTAAATTAAATAATGTTGCTTTAAATTTACCAAACATCAATCCAACATTTAAAACCTTAGATATTAATGCTAAAGCATTCGTAAGTGATAACTTTAAAAAAGTTTTTAACAATTCACATATCTTTGGTATGTATAACAAAGATTTAATAAATGTGAATACATATACAAACACAACTGATTCAGAAATTAAAGCAGATAATTCATTAACTAAATATTTTTCATTCATCGATGGTAGTGATTACAAACATGTTGATAAAGATGTTTTAACTCCACCACAAACAACTCAAATAATTAAGTCTACTATTGCTGATAATACCATTAAATTAGAAATCAAGACTGTTAATTTAGTAAATAATACATCACTTACTTTAAAATATAAAAAAGCAAGCAAGGATTCTCTTGATTCAGCAAGTGAATCAACTGTTAGTGGAACTGTTAATAATAATTTAGTTACTTTTACAATATCAAATTTAACTACAAATGATTTTGTAAAAATAACAGGTTTAAGCAATGGTTCAACTGCTATTAACCATTTTAGTGGATTAAATACTGTTTATGAAAATAAAAACTATACAAGCGAATCAAGTGCTTTTAGTTTTAGTAGTGAGAATGATTTTCAAGCAAGAAGATATTCTAATGGTGATGTTTTTCTCGAATTTACTGCAGCAAAAAAATCTGATAGTTCAAATGTAGATTTTCCGCAATATTTTATTAAATATAAATATAATAATACATTTAACTACAAACAATTCGGAAGATCTGCAATCGTTGGTTTACCAAATGTTAAAAAATACAATGTATATTTACTACCAAATGAAGCACATATTTTTGATAATTATGTTGACTTAGTTTTACAAAAAAACACTGGTAGTGATAGCAAATACTACGATGTCCAAGGTTTTCCTGGATTTAATAATTCATCAGGAACACTTACAAATAACTATAAAAACCCTATTTTAGATATTTTATCTTCTAAAGTAGAAAATAATAAAGTTGTTATCACATATTCACAAACTTTAAATGATACTATAAGTTCAATTAAGTTCTTGGTAAAAAACTTGAACCCTTTTGATCCATATTCAAAACTTATCGAAGCAACAGTAGATAAAAACAACAAAACTGCATCATTTGATACATCAGTGTTACCTAAAAACATCTCTAAATATATCATTACTGCTGCACAAGTAGGAGATGAACAAACAGGATTTTCATTTTTAGATAAATATAAATTTAGCACCAGTGTTTCAACTAAAACCTTTAATTTATCTAAATTTACAACATATTTAGATGAAAGTAATAAAAAATTATACGGATCAGCAAAATTTGATTTTGCTGATGAGGATCTAAAGTTGTTCAAAAACAAATGAATTGTTTTTGAACTAAATCCCGAGATTAAAACAGGAAGTACTGAAGCATACGGGTATGTTTTACCGCCGACATTAAAATTGATTGTTCCATTTGAAAAATTATGAAAATTCCAAATTTCTGGATACTTTGAGAATGCTAAATATACTATTTCAAAAATTTATGCAACCGAGAAACAAAGAATGGATATGTATTATGATAAATTTAGTATTCCTGCTAATGTCGAAAAATCATTTAGATATCATTTTAATTATTCATCAAACGGAAGCAGTCCTTATTTATTAACTGATAATTCTGAAAATACTATGACAACAACATATTCAGATAACGATTTAATCACTCAAAATAAAAACTTAACCGTTGATGACTTAATTGGTTATTGAATGAAAGATGAAACAAAAAACAAAATCCCTTATTCATTGCAAAATCATTTTGCTTTGGTTGAATATGAGCGAATGTGAAAATATCGTAAATTAGAAGATGATAGTACAAAAGAAAAAAAGAACTTTATTTTAGTTGATGATAGTGGTAAGCAACTTGACTTTTTCTTCTTTACACCACGTGAAATTCTTTCTCATACTATTTTTAATTTTGGTAATAACCATCATTCTATTTGAATTGAAAAAGACTTAGATGAATATAAAAACTGAGAAAGTTTTAAAGATGATGTATATTTTACCTTTAGATTTGAATTAGAAAATACTAAAATTATTATGAGTAAAACTAACCGTAATTCATCTGTTCCGGTTCCAAGAGGATTACTTTCATTTGTTAATGTTTCAGTTTCTTTTAAAGAACTTTTAGCAAAACATACTATTAATGATGCTACTTTTACAATTACTCCAAGAAATGAAGATGCATTGTTTAATCAAACTTTATTTGCAATGATGAAAGATCGTTATTCATTTAAAGTAACTTATGATAAATCAAGTAAGAAGTTAAAATTAGAAGTTATACCAAAACGTTCAGATATTTATTTTACCGATATTTTATCAGAACATATTTTGGCTAATAAGTCATCTGCTTTTGTTGGAAATGTCTTTTTAACAATGAATTATGTTGATGATAAAAATAACCCAACTAAAAATCCAACTTATCAAGGAAAACCACTTAAAGATTCAATGTCGGTATCATTAACTGAAACTATTCAATCACGTCCACAAGCACAAGAAGAGGCAAAAACTGTTGCTTCATACGATAAATTCCAACAAACAACTAAACTTAAAAGTGAAGATGGCATAGTTAAACGTTTATTTTCTGATGATACCTTTAATGTATTAACTGATGTACGTCGAAGAACTTTTGCTTTTGATTATCATGGTCGTGGAACATGAGGATTATTTAACAAGGTAAAACCTGATGATGCAAGTGATCATCGCTACTATATTGTATCCAACTCACATAATATCGATTTATTAGACGATGCTAATGCATCATGAGCGCGAAATGGACAGAGTTTAGATGGATTAGATATTGAACGTAGAACTAGAAATAATATATTATCACCAATCTTTATAAAAAAACCGACTGATACAACAGATGCAAATCAACAAAAACAACAACCAATTTTAGAAGGTCATGGTTTAGGACAAAATATGATTAGCAATTTAAGTATAGAAATTGTTTCACACTTTTTTGCTAACGGTAAAGATATTCAAGATTCATACAAAGATCCATATTTTAAAGACTTTCGAGATAATTATGGTAATGAACTTAAAACTGGAGAAAAATATTCCGATGTTGATGTAGCTATTATCGATATTTCATGATTTGAAAATAACTTTGCAGAGAAAAATATCGATGATACTAATTTTACTTTCCAAGGACAAAAACTTACCGAGGATCAAAAGCGAATTATCAAATTCTTTTTAGATTGAAAGAATGCTAAACCAATTAAAATCTCAAATGAATTATTACATCAAAATGCTTATAATAATTTAAACTGAATTGTCGGTTCGATGCCCGGACAAAATTCTAAAAACCCTGATTCACCAACAGGAACTGGTCAAGCACGCTTTCGTGAGTATTTATTAGGTAATTTTAGATACCAAGGAAAAATTAACAGTGTCGGTTCTTTAAACCATCAAAATGATACCATTGTGTATGGATGAAACAGTGTGGATTTAGCTGCTGGTTCATCTGGATCAAATGTTTTTGATAGTCAAGGTAATTTAGCTGGTTTAGTTACCCAAGATCAATATGGTGCTACCGCTAAAGAAGGAACTGCATCAATTATGCTACTTGATGGCCAAAGAATTGGATATATCGGAAACGGACATCATCCACAAAACCCATATTCATTTTATGAAAAAATACGTTTACTTTCTTATTTATTCCCAGAACGTTATGGAGCAAAAAACTTTTCTGATCAACCTGCTGATTTATTTTAAAAAAACACCACAACTGATGTGGTGTTTTTATAATCAAAAAGCAGCCTATACGGCTACTTAGAGATTATTTCTTGCGCTTTTTCATAAATCACCATACAAAGATTCCAACAATACTTAAAACAACTAATGAAGCAACAACAGCACCTATAATAGCACCAGTATTACTTGATTTACCAACAGGTTTTTTATTTTCTTCTTCTTTTGCTTTATCTTTTTGCGCTTGTTCTTGCTCATTTTTTGTTTTTAGATCATTTTCAAACTTTGTAAGTTCTGCTTTAAAGTCGCTAAGTGATTGTAAGGTTTTGGTAAGATTTTGATATTTAGTTTTCAAATCTTGAGCTTGTGCATTATTTGCAGGAAGTTTTGCAAGCATATCTTGCACTTGTTTATCAAGAGCATCAAGTTCCTTTTGCTCTTTTTCAGCTTGTGCATCACGATCTTGTTTTTCTTGGGCTAATTGTTTATTAATTGCATCTTTAACTGCTTTAAAATCATTAATATCAGTGATTGAATTAATTTTGAAATTAAAGGCTTCTTGTTTTTTTGTGTCAGTTACTTGTTTATTTAAATCAACTACTTCTGCCTTAGCAGCATCGAATGCTTTTTGGTTTTGAACTTCAAGATCATAAGCATTATTTGCATTGGCTGTAACAGTATTAAACTCTGAAACTTCCTTAGCAGCTTCTAATTGCTTAATTAGATTATTACGTGTATTAACATCTTTAATTTTAGCTACGGCTTCAGAAGCATCTGCGTAAGCTTTTGCTCGCTTATCTGCTAGTTGTTTAGTTAAATTACTACGGATTTGTTTGATAATATTGCTAATATCGTCTTTGGTTGCAGATGATATTTTGCTTGCAAAATCAGCTTTATCATCTAAATTAGCAAGCAATGAATTAGCAAGGGTTTTAGCAGCATCTAATTGATTTTCTGAAATTACCAAACTTTCTTGTGCTAATTCCATACGAGCTTGAGCATCTTTGATATCTTGTTCACTAACACGGTTGATATCTTGTTGAGAGTTTTTAATTTGATTAAAGACTCTTAGATAGTTATCATATGAATCAGGTGTATAAAGATTATTAGTATTTTCAATTTGTTTTTGAGTTAGTTGTTCATAGTAGTAGATCAAACGATTACGTTCTGAAATTGATTTTTGAGTTAATGCTTTTAAATTAGTTAAAGCATTATTTACTTGATCTGCTGTTACATTAGGATTTGCAAGAGTATAATGTTGCGAATCAACTAAGTCATTTAATGCTGAAGCAAGTGAACTAAAGCGATGTTGGTAGCGATCAGTAAATGCATAGGTGTTATTTTCTAAATAATCATTGTATGCTTTTAACATCTTAGAACGATTCGAAGCAACTAGTTCTGTGAATTTAGCCTTATATTGGTTATTTAAATCGCGGTATCCAAGGGGATCGAGATCATCAGTTGCTAACTTAGTATTAATTTGATCCACAATTGCTTTTAAAGCTTGATAAGATTCATTAGTATAATCAATTTTATTTAATGTTCCGAAATTATTAACATTAAGCAATGCTTGTTGATATGGAACATCAGATTTTACTAGAGCATTTTTAGCAGTATCATATGCACTTGAAAGATTAGTTACATCAGCAGTAGAAATATTACCTTTATTTTTAAGAGCATTTTGGATATTTGATAATGCTACATCATATTGAGCAAATGAATCTGGAGTATATAAAATATTATCAGTATTTGTTGCAGGCTCTTTTATTTTGGTTTCCAAATCAGATGTATTAGTTGCTTTTGTGACA
This sequence comes from Mycoplasma sp. 394, assembly GCF_054353895.1. NCBI lineage: Bacteria > Bacillati > Mycoplasmatota > Mollicutes > Mycoplasmatales > Mycoplasmataceae > Mycoplasma > Mycoplasma sp. 394. The sequence continues at coordinate 130,195 of NZ_JBTHHL010000002.1, forward strand.
GCTGAATTTTTAATACTATCTGCCATTGCTTTAATTTCATTAACAGTTTGTTGGGTTAATAATTCATCAGTTGCAGCAGCAGTTGTAGCTAATGCTTTAACTTTATCATAACTTGCTTTAGTTGCATCGGTTCAACTATCATATTCAGCTGGATTGGTTTTAATGGTATCTAAATCAGTTTTAGATGTATCGGTAGTTTGATTTTTGAAGAATCCGACTATTTCAGCTATCTTAGGTTTATTAGTAGTTCATTTAATTTCAATTGATGTGATTGCTTTATTACTTTTTCTTGGTACTTTAAATTCAACTACATTATTAAATAAAGTTCCTAATTTAGTTTGTGTCGTATCAGTAGATGTGCTAGAAGTATCAATGATATTTGCATATACTTCAGCATTTGAAGGAACACCTTCACTTACTATTCTTAGATCACGACGGTTGAAATAATCTTTTTCAACATATCATTTAATATTTCCATTATCTGATTTAGGTTCATAATAACTATGGATATCAGCATCTAACATCTTATCAGGTGTGGTATTTTGTGAAGTTTCTGAATATGATGTTCCGGTAAATCTTGGATCATTATCAGCTGCTACATATTCACCATCATTGACTAAAATTTGATTAAAGGTTAATTTACGATCTGCTGGATAATTTGCTTTAATAGTAAATTTAATGTATCTAGCTTTAGTATTTGGAGTTATATTAGATGATGCTCAATATTTTACATCTGGATGGTTTGAATCATCTGTTGCATTATTAGTTTCACCTAATCTCGAATTTGAATCGGTATCAGTAGTAGAATCACCGATGGTTAACACATCAGTTCATGAAGAAGAAGAAGAAGAATTAGTAGTAGCTACACTAACAACCAAATCTCTCGGATAGTCTTTGGTATATTTATCAGCAAAAAGTTTTAATGATTTTAAAGTTACTTCGCGACCTAAATCAAAGATTAGATTATCATCTTTAACAGGTGGTTTAGCAAAAATAACTTTGCTATTATAATCTCCATCAAAAGCATTTTTTAAGGTTCCAAAATCAGCATTTAAGGTTCCTGAAACAAAACTTCCATATGGTTTATATTCGACAATATGTGCTTTTAAATCTTTAAATTGCATTGATATAGCATTACTTGATTCATCGGTTTTGGTATTCTTGATACGAACATAACGCATTTGGGTTGGCGATGCTAAAGTATTGGATGTCATATCGGTTCAGGTGTATCCATCGGTTGAGTATTGTGTTTTTAAGGCTGAATCTGGCGATGTTCCGATGTTTTTATTAATAGTATCAACAGTATAAACATTTCCTAGATCTAATCCCACACTTTCATCTTTATTTAAATTAACAGCAGTTGCGGTTTGTGGTGTTGTTTTATTAAATAATTCAAAGGTATCACCATTTCTTTTGGTTAAGAAGTTATCATTTGATGCTGGATGTGAACCAAGATACTTATCAGTAGGTTGTTCTATTTCAGTATAACTAATATCACGAATTCTCCAAGGAGCATCGATAGTTTTATTTGCTTTAATACGTACACCGGTAACAAGTCCTCATGCAGATGGAATTGATACTTGTTGGTCTTCAGATACTGATGTTAATTCAACTTTATTAGTATCTGGTGTTTGATCATTTATCTTAGGAAGAATAATAAGATTTGGAACTAAACCACTTGGGTCTTGTTTGATATTCAATGTAGATAGTTGCACCGGACGGGTGAATTCGATATCAAAATAATCATTTACTTGGATGTTTTTATCACTAGCAGCATGATCGATAATTGCTACAGTATTTGGATTTGAATCAAGTGCATTATTAAAACTACTTGAACGATCTGGTGTTAAGGTTGAAGAAATTGATAATTGTGGTTTAGCCTTATAATTTGGTCCATAAACAGCGATATCATTAATTCTTCACCAATAATTTGTAGTTGAATTTACTTTAAATCTAAAATCTTGTGCATTTGCATAACCACTGATTGCTAGGATATTAGAGTTATTATTATTAGTATTTAATGTAGTTGAACCAAATTGTTTTCATTGAGTAGAAGTATTAGAATCAGATGGATCTTTATACTCAACAGTGATTGATGATACGACATCGGTATTAGTATTTCATCCTTGTTGTAGTTGGATTTCAGTAACAACTTGTTGTTCATTTAAAGAGAAACCTAAGGTTTTACCTTCAGAAATTTTATCATCATTTGAACCAGAAGTAGTTTGTGGGTTTGAAAATTGTGATTCAGTTGTTTTTAGTCCATCGGATAAATAAGTAGTATTATTATTTTTATTAATTAAAGTGGTATTGGTAGAATTATATGTTACATTAGAATATTTTTGTGGGTTTTGTGGGTTTGGACGAAATTCTAATAAACGCATCCATTTTTTTCGTCCATTACCTGTTTCTTGATCAACTAATTTCACTGCAATTACATTATCAATTGGACTAAAAATAAAATCTTTTCCGTATACATCATTATTTGTATAAGAAATATTAGTAGTTTGATTATTAGGTGAAGTATATGATGTTATATCATTTCAATGAGTAGAACCTGCTAATTGATATTGTAATTTTGAAGTTAGAAAATAATCTTGATTATTTGCTCAGAATCTTAGATGAACCCCTCATAATGTAGTTGGTTCACTAAACTTAGCACCGATGTAATCTCCAGTTTTTAGAGTCGACATTGTTCCATCATGTGAATTTTTATAAATAATTTGGTTAGTATTAAATGGTTTGAAAGCATCTTGTAGGTTTGTAGAACCAAATGGATTTTGCATATTGGTAATAAATGTAGTGGTATGTGTAGTTGGTTGCAAAGTATATCCATCAATTTTACTGTCTGCTCAGTTCATCAATACATCAGCAAGTGGTTGGATGTATTGAACAGCAGGTTCTACTTGGATTAATTGTCCAGATAACACTACTTTGTAATGATTACGAGCATTATAAATTACATCTTTTGCTGCTTGCACTAGTTGTACAAATTCATCCTTATTATTATTTTTAAATTCAATAACGGCTTGTAATAATGAAGAAACTCCTTTAGTAAGTTGTTGGAAAGATTGTAATCATGGTTTGATTTCAACTAAAAGTTGCGGGATATCTTTTGATGTTAATAAAGTGTTTAAAGAATCTAAAATAGTTTGAAAAGGTTGAATCAGCGGATTTACATCTGTTGCTGTCACAGTATCATTATTTAGTTTTTGAACTAATGTATTTATAGGTTGTTGGATATTTGCTGATTCATCTAAATCTGGTTCTGGACTAAAAACTTGTCCTTTGTTAACAAGGTGTTTAGCTACTTCTTTATATGCTAAAGAAACTGGTGAATCTTGCTCTGAGTTATTAATTGAATGTTTAAATGCTGCAGATAATACCTTATTAATTTCATCATCAGTTTTTCATTTCTTTCATCCATAGTTTGCTCCACCAAACATTGCAATCTTTGATGCTTGTTCATATGGAGATGCATTTAAAAATAATCCTGTAAATTTAGTAGTATCTGGATTTGGTTTTAAAAATGCTTTATAACCACCTAATATTAATTTAGATTGTGTAGTTTCTGTATACGGTCAATTAACTCAAAGAATTGGACTGTTAAGTGTATATGACTTAGATGATTCATAAGAATTGGTATGATTAACATAAGAGTTAGTAAATGTATCATCTACAGTTCTTTCGCTACCACCACCCATAATTACTTGAACTTCTGATGGAAAGTCTTTAAAATATTCTTCACCAGTACCAGAATATTCATTAACTAAATATGGAAGAGTAACTTTTAAATTCGGATAAACTTGTTTTTCTAATTTCAATCAAGCAACTAAATCTGATAGTAATTTTTTTTGCTGTGTTTGACTATCGTTGTTTTCTGGTGTTGCTACAGCACCAGATGTAGCTTGTCCTGAACTTGAATCACCTTCAGAACCATTATCTGTTGCTTGTGCAGCAGGAGCAGGATTAGGAGTACTATTAGTACTTTGGGTGCTTTCAAACGGTTTATTAGGTCCATCGGCAACTAATCCAACTTGACGTACACCAGCATCGATAACTTGTTTAAATTTAGCTTTAAGTTTTTCAAATTTCTCTGCATAGTTTGCTTTGGTAAATGCATCAGTTCCTACAAAAGGATTTAATGTATAAATAAAACTTACCTTTGTTGCAGCAGATGTAGAAGCTAAATCCTTAATTTTAGTTAATTCATCTTCTGTGTTTAATGTAGATCATTGAGTATTTGTTTTTAAATCATCTTTGGGTGCATAAAAGTATGCATTAAGTTTATAGTAACTTCCTCACTTCATATAATCTTTAGAAGCATCTAATGATCATCCATCGCCATAGTATCCTTGGATAACTCCACGGGTTGCTACATCAGCTCAATCCTTGATTTCAAAGTCTCTGATTTTGCTTCCATCCAGTTGTTTAAAGATATGTCACAAAGTTGTAGCACCATCAAAGGCTGCTTCTGTATTTTTAGCAACTAATGTAATGTAATTAGTAGTATAGTTGCTATCTTTTACTGATTTGGTATCTAATTGATATGATTCAATTTTTGAATCTAATACAGTATCAAAGGTGATTCCAAGTGATTTAATTTGGTTATCAACCAAGTTATCAGAATCATTTCTGATTCCTACTAAAATATTTGTCTTACCAGGGATAACCCTACGAGTTTGACTATAAGTAAGATTTTTAAGTTTTAAAACTTCCTTGAAGCGATTTATGGTTGCATTATCAATACCATCTTCAAAAACGATATTTACATCATTAGAGATTAAAAAATCTGAATTTTGATATGTAATGCTTTGCACTCCAGGGTAAATTTCATATGTAGTATTATTTGATGCTGCTGGTGAACCAGCTGACACACCAACTGAGATACTTGCTATCAAACCAACACTACCGGCAGCAGCAAGTAAAGTTTTAACTTTCTTTTTTAAATTCATATTACCTCGAATAAATATTAAAGGTATATAAATATATTGAAATTATATATAAGTAAAATTACTCAACTTATATATATATATATATACGGTGTAATTATACCAATTTCGAAAAAATATCTATATTTAGTAGCAAAATATTTATCATAAAAAATGATAAATTTTATGCAATTTATCTTATTTATAAGAATCAAGATTAAAATAAGATATAATTAAAAATAAAGAAAAAAAATGAAGTATAGAATCTTAGATTTATTTTGTGGAGCAGGTGGTTTTTCGTTGGGATTTGAACAAAATTCTAATTTTAAAACATTAGTAGCAGCAGATTTTGATCAAAATGCTATTAATACTTTTAAAAATAATTTTTCCGATTCAGAAGTTATTTGTGGTGATATAACTAATATAAATATCAAAAATCAGATAATAAAAAAATCAAAAGAAGTTAATATTAATATGATTATTGGTGGTCCTCCATGTCAAGGATATAGCCTTAAAGGGAAAAATTTAGGATTTGATGATCCAAGAAATTTCTTATTTTTAGAATATTTTGATATTGTAAAAAATATAAGTCCTGAGATTTTTATCATTGAAAATGTTAAGAATCTACTGAATGCACAAAAAGGATATTTTATTAAGCAAATTTATCAAATGTTTACTGATTTAGGTTATAAAGTTTCTTATGGAGTTTTAAATGCAAAGAATTTTGGGATTCCACAAAATCGTGAACGTGCAATTATTATTGGATGCAAAGATAAAGAGATTTTGCTCCCCAAATCTAATATTGATAAACACATAAGTGTTTATGATGCTATTTCTGATTTAAATTATCTGAATTCTGGTGAAGGCAGTTTTCAAAGTGAGTATCTATATAAACCACTAAGTAGTTACCAAAAAAATCTAAGAGGAGATAAGTTGTATAATCATATTGCAACCAAACACTCAAAAATCGCTTTAGAAAAACTTGCTTTGATACCTGAGCAGGGGGATAAAAGTTTTTAACCTAAACACCTATGAGGTAAACAACAATTCAACACTACATGAGCAAGATTAAAATGAGATGATGTATCCTCTACAATTGATACCCGTTTTGATACTCCATCAAATGGAAGAAATTCACATCCGGTATTAAATCGCGCTATTACTCCAAGAGAAGCAGCCAGAATCCAAAGTTTTCCAGATACTTTTATTTTTTATGGTCCTAAAACAAGTATCTGCAGACAAATAGGTAATGCAGTTCCGCCGATGTTAGCTAAAGCGATAGCAGATCATATTGATTTAGAAATGGAAGAAATTAATGCAAGAAAAAATTAAAATCTATCATGCTGATGCTTATGAGATGATAAATCAGTTTAAAAAAGAGAATATTAAAGTTAATCACATTATCTGTGATCCACCTTATAATATTTCAGCAAAGCATAATTTTAATACCTTAAATAACCCGCGACAAGGTGTATATTTTGGATTATGAGATATTAATTTTGATTTGTTTTCTTGAATTAAACCTTATTCAAAGTTAATTGATAAAAATGGAAGTTTTATTATTTTTTGTTCGTATAAATATATAAGTTTCATCATAAAAGAATTAGAAGAGGCAGGATTTATAACTAAAGATGTTTTAATTTGACAAAAGAATAACCCGATGCCTAGAAACATCAAACGTCGCTATGTGCAAGATATGGAATTTGCCATCTGGGCTGTCAAAAAAGGTGCAAAATGGGTTTTTAATAAGCCCGATGATAAAGTCTATTTAAGATCCTTGTTTTCTTTCCCAATTGTATCAGGGAATGAAAGAAGTAAACACCCGACTCAAAAAAGTTTAGCATTGATGCAAGAAATTATAAATATTCATACAAATATAGATGATGTTATTTTAGATCCATTTATGGGGAGTGGCAGCACAGGAGTTGCCGCGATAAAAAATAATCGAAAATTTATTGGTGTAGAAATAGATGAAAAATATTATAAGATAGCAGAAAAGAGATTATTTAATGATAAAGGTTAGTAAATTATTGGATCAGAATATTCATCCATTTTTATACGGGATGTTAATGAGTAGAATTTTAGTTTCAAAAGACAATAAATACTTTGCCGCTGTTAGTTCTTATCAAGAATCTAAGAAAGTTAATTCGTCAAAGCAAGAATTTTTAATATATTCTAATCAATATCTACAATTTATTAAAAACCTAGATACTAGATACAACTGAATTGATTATCATGAATATACACAAAACTATAAATATACTAATTTTGCTTTCAATGGAAAAGAAAAAGCTATTTTGTTAATACAAAACGATTTAAATTTAACTGAAAATAATCTTTTTAATCGTTTATATTCTAAGATTTTTCAAACATCAGATTTTAATGAAGGTGAAAGTATAACAGAACCTAAAAAATGATTTATTAGAGGATTTTTTGAAAGTAGAGGTAGCATAGATACATCGCTGAATTTTTTAAGTATTGATTTATTTTATAACAGTAAATTTCAGCTCAATAAGATCAAATTATTAACTGATGTATTTAATATTCCGATATCAGTTTTAAACATAAATTTTAGACAACTACAAAAGCAGTTTGTTGAAAATATTAATCGACGAAACACATAATTAAGAATTAATTTAAAGTGATATATAAATCAAATCGGGATTATAAATAACTATAAATTTAAAATCATTTTAAGTAATTATTCGTTTGGTAAAGCTATAAAAATAGATGAATTAAATTTCATTGAATGTCAGTTGTCATATCAGAATAAACCTAATAAATTAAATTCTGTAATTGATTTCTTTATTTCTCTGGTTTTAGATAAAGATTTATCATCATATGATGTTAAAAAACTAAGAAATCAATTATTTAAAACAGAATCACTAGATATAAAAGTAAACCGTAACAGACAATTAGTATCTTACATTTTGTTGAATACTCCTGATGTTTGCTATGGGTGCATCAATCGATATCCACTTGAACATAGAACTTTTATGCACAGAAAAACAAGCAGAAATTATTTTGAAATTCATCATAATATTTCACTTTCTAATAATCAGATGCTAGATAACATAGATAATCTGGTGAAATTATGTCCTGTTTGTCACAGTTGCTTAAAGAAAAATGTCGGAACTGAGTTAGAACAAAAAAATATAATCAAGAGTATTCTTAAAAATGCTGAAAATTTAAAAGAATTTGCAATTAATTTCTTTGATACAAGCAATATAGACAAGGTAATCGACTACATTTATCAAAACCTTTGTAATACACAAGACAATTACACAAAATCAACATCCTAGGATGTTGATTTTCTAGATTTTGAATTATTTTTCTTTGAAAAATATCTATAAGCAAAGTAGTAGGTAAATAAAATAGTTGGTGTAATTATTAGAGCAAGAATAATCGGTAAACCAATATTCAAGAAATTATTAGGTTTTTCTCTGATAATTTGGCTATTTACATCATCTAAAAGATTATTTCATTGTAATTCAGTATGTATATTAGCTTTTTTGTTTAAAAATTCTGATTTTTTATTTGAATCATTTATTTTATTGATTAGAGTATCTAAATAATCCATCATTTTATTGTCTGTATTTATTGACATTTTAATAGCATCTATTATCCCGAGTAATTGTTCTGATGAATTTCAAGTTTTTACAATGTCATAATAAAGTTTTTTTTCATCCGAAAAAGTAATTTCTTCCACTAATTTATTTATACCATCTTTGTCTATTTTACTTTTATAAACATCTAATTGTTTTAGTATCTTTTCGATATCATCATATTTTAAAGTATTGTTTTTAATTTTATTCTCAGTATCTTTTGATAAAGCATCCATTTGTTTTATTACATCATTTGAAAAAATATATTTATAGTTCGGATTGATAAATAGTTTTTGCTGCAATGAATGAATTTGATTACTTTTATCTAGTGTAAATTTGTTAAACAAGTTATTTAGAAAATTAATATTAATATCTCATGCAGTCTGCGATGTATTCGGATCAGTTATGATTGCATCTTTAACTATAAATTCATTATTTAAATCTTTTGATAACTGCATTCAATTTGGTCACTGATTCTTTAAAATATCAATAAATTTATTTTTAATACTGTTTTGATATGTTTGAATACTATTACCATTTTGGTTATATTTAAGTTGTTGATATTTATCGATAAATGTATTATTTAACTCTTTATATTCTTCCTCACTTGTATTTTTACTTAATTGTTGATTAATCTTATCAACAACATCCCTAAGTTCATTTAAACTTTTTTGTGTATAAATATTGGTATTTAAATTTTGAAATTCCCTTAAATCTAAACGAACATTTTCTTGATTGTAAATAGAATTTTTTAAATTATCTTTTGCTTGATTATATAGATTTATCAAATCATTTGCTGCATTTATTGATATATCAGTTTTGCTATTAATAATATCCAAAATTTTGTTATAGATAGTTAAATATTGCTCATATGATAAGTTTGTATATTGATGCTGGTTATTATCAACTTTATTAGAAATTAAAGTTGATAATTGGGTTAAATCCACTTTTGTATGAGCATTTGAAATAATATTATTAAGTTTCAAAATTATATAATTAATAGTATCTTGATTTAGATATTTTGAAACATTTGCTAATTGTGCCTTAGCAAATGTTTCATCATATGCTTGCATATCTACATTAGTTCAATTTGGATAATCAACATCTTTTTTTGTAGCTAAATTTTGTAACTCGGATTTATCAACATTGATCGGTGTATCAGGTTTATCAACAAAGACAATCTGAGCAATTTGTGGTATTAAATTGCTTCAACTTATCTTGATTGAAATTATTTTATGATGTTCATCAGTAGGTAAAATAAATCAAGTGCTATAAGCAAGTAAATTACCTAAAATAACGGTATTTTTGGTTTTATTTTGTTCATCATAAATGGTTGCTGATATTTGTGCATTTGCTGGGTTTAAAGCAAAAATTTCAAGATTTTTGTTTGTGTATGTATCATAACTAAAATCGTATGTTAAGCTGCCATTTTCAGAAATAGGTTTATAAAAAGTATCTAAGTTTTGGTCAAGCAGATTTAAAACACCATAATCTTTTTGTGAATCTATATTTGTTCCAGAAAAACCCTCGATTTTATTATTTAAAATATTTTTACCATCATTAATAACTATTTCGTTAAAGTTTAATCCGTGATTTTCTGGATAGTTATCATTAATAAAGATTTTGATATAACGGGCATTTATATTTAATTTATCTACACCTCAATAACGATAATTTGGATATTTAGCATCATAGAACCCATAATCTGTATCAGATAACTTATTAAAGGTAAATTTAGTATCATAAGTTGGTGTTGAATAGATTGTAGTTCAATTTATATTATCGTTTGACACTTGGATATCTGCATTTCTTAATCAGTTGATATTATTCAAATCTGAAAAGATTTTTATGGAATGTAAATTAATGTTTGAACCTAAATCATAGGTTAAAAAGTCGCGTCTGCGTAAGTTTTTGCTAATTTTAACAACAGAATTAAAATCAGAATCAAAGGCAGCATTAGTTTTGAAAGTATCGGTTGAATTATTGCTAATGTTAGTGTCAATTAATCTGCCAAAAGGTTCTTGGTTTTGTGTGTAAATAACCATATGATTAAATGCTGCAGTTGCAATTTTATCGCTATTGTTAAATAAAATTATGTATCTAGCAGCAGTATTTGGTTTGTATTCAGTTCAATCAATACCATTAACAGATGTAAGCAAACTAATATCTTTATTTTCAGATCAATATAAGTCAATATTTGCTATTTGATAATTTTTCTTTAAGTCAATTCCGATATAATCGCCCTTATTAAGTTGATAATTATGATTTTGACTTTGAGTATCTAAAGAAAATAATCTAAATGTTCCATTATATTCAGAAGTTGTAATATTATTAGAATTTTTTAATGATGTATATAAATACTGATCGGTATTATCACCATTAAATTCGACATCAAAAGATTTTATTTCTCAAAAACTCTGTGTATTTTGAGTTGATAAAACTTTGATTCCGGTCAAAATACCTGTATTTATAGGTAAATTTATCTTTGTCAGATCATCATTTAAAAAAACATTATCTAAAATATTAACAGTTTCACCATTTAAAATCCCTTGAACTTTAACATTTGAAAGTTTGTTATTAGGATTTTGTAAGATACTTATTGAAGCAACTTTACTTGGATATTTAAAATCTACTTTAAAACCTTGATTTACATTTATATAACCATTATTTGTAGCATTTGCTAAAACAGCTGAAGTAAATTCAGTGTTATCAGTAATAAAACCAATAGAATTGTTTTGATTTGAACTTCTAACATTTTCTCGACCTAAAATTCTAGTCCCTTCGAATCCTGGTGTTAAAACTTGTTTTTGATTTAGGTCATCATAACCTACCCTTAATCTAGCAATTCTTCATCAAGAATTATTAACAGTAGTGTTATTTACAAATCTAAATTTGTTAGTCATTGCATATCCGTGAGCGTGGATGTTAAATGAATTACCATAATCATTTTTTGAACTAAAAAGTTTTCATGAATGCGATGCATCATCGTAATATTCTATTTTAAAGTTACTTAGGCGATCTCTTCCGTTAGGTTGTCCTTGGATTAAATCGATTCTGGTTATTAATCTTTTTTCTGGAAGCATAAATGCAACAGATTGATTTTGTAAGAATGCCGATGTATTACTATGTGCCGAAAATGCTCAGTTGGTATTAAAATCATCATCCTTAATTGAATCGATGCTTCCTTCGCGTTTTCATAAATCGCTTGATTCATCGGCTGTATCTTCGGTATAATCATTGTAATTGTTTTTATTTGTATCAAGTTGCTCTTGGTTAATTAATAAGTTTGTTATACCTAATCAAGCCTCTTCAGGGTTATTTTGGGTTGCCACAAGTCTTACAGCACTTACATTTTTGATATTTAAGTTATTTAACTGAATAGGTTCGATGTTATCATGAAATCTTTGATAAATTTGATTATTAACATCTGTTCAGATACCATTAATTGATCGATATTGTAATTTAGAATAAAAGAAATGATCGCGACCATCTTTCATTTGTATATAAATAGAATTTAAGGTTAATGGTTTAGAGAACTCAACACCAAAATAGTCATTTTTATTAATTCTATTAGGGTTAGTAAATAACATTTGATCTTTGTTTTGTGGATCAAAAATATTTCCAGCACCAGTGTTTGGAGTATCAGTTCGACTAGTTATAAATGTTTGTTGTACATCATTTATAGTTTTTTGATGAAAATGAAGTTTTTGATTTTGGATATCATCTAAGGTAGATAAAAGATAATTTATAAAAGGTTGTAAAATTTTCGGACTAATCTGAGGATTAATTGTTGTTTGATTTACATTAATTTGATGTTTAGTATTTGCTTTAATAAGGTTTTTATGTGCTAAAAACAGGTTATTAGCAAACTGGTTATCTGAATTAGTTTTAAGATTAATTAATGCATTCAAAGAATTTATAAGAGCATTATTTAAGTCGATAAATGCATTAATTCAAGGAGAAAAAGTTGTGATAAATGAATTTTGAAAATAGTAATCTACAAGTTTGTTTAAATTATCATTTAATGAATTAAAATAATTTTGGATATCTAAAACATCTTCTATATTGTATTTTTGAGAAGTTAATAAACTTTGTAAATTTGTTAGTTTGTTTTCTATATCGGTGTTATCACTTCGATCCTTTATAAAGATATTAGAAGCAAAATCTTTGAATAATTTGATAAGTTCTTGGTTTTCTAATTTATTACCAATAATATCATTAAAAGCAGTGTTATAAAGTTTTTGAAAATCAGCATTATCAGCATTTCACAAGTAGTTACTTAACATATATAAAGGAATTTGTGCATTTTCAAAAAATGATGATGGATTTAATAAAATCCCATTAATATTTTTATATTTATCTATATTAGTTGTAAATCCACTGAGATCGAAGTTATTTTGAGCAGATGTTGAATTAAGAGAATTGTTTCATAAAATAATATTTTTGTTATTTATTAAATTAGCAAGATTATCAATAAAATCTTTATCATATGAATCTTTTGTGGTGGTTATAATCTTAAAATTATTTGGAATAGTTGCAAAAAAGTTTGTTACATCAGCTGGAGAATTTGCAACTTTATTAGCAAAGTTATCGATGATATTAAGGTTATCAAGTAAGATATAAATATCTTTATTATCTATCTGTAAGCCTTGATATCAATCGTTAAATCTACTAAAGAACTCTTGGTATATATTTAAATTTATCTCACTGCTGTTATTAATAATAAAACCAAATTTAGTTATTTTATTAGCAATTAGTTGCTGTATTTTTGCTTTGAAGTTCTCAAAATCACTACTTAATGATTCACTAGTCATCTTATTTTTTTTAAATATATTGAAAGCAAAAACAGGTTGTATGTTAGATTGTAAACTCTTGTTAACAAAAGGAATTAAAAATTCATTAAGTTGTTTATCATCATATAATTGTTTTCAATCAGAATTAAGGTATTTATCGTAATAATTACCATAAAAATACATATTAAGTTTGTGTTTTTGAGCATAATCAAGGTATTTAAAGCGTTCATTATTGCTTCAGTTGTTATTTTCTGTAGCTTCAATGATTCCGCGATCCTTGTAATCTGAATAATCTTTAATGATAAAACTTTCAATGGTGCGGTTTTGTAGTTGGTTAAAGATTTGAGTAAATGTTGCGGCTGCATAAAATTCTGATCCTTGTTTAAAACCAAAAGCAGTTATGATATTATCTCTACTTGTTAATAAATACGCATCATTTTTAAATTGAATATCATTGTTAAAATCAATATCATTTGCAATCATATTATCTACTAATTTATCAGAATTACCTGAATTTCCGATAAGAATATTAGTTTTGCCAACTTCAATTTGTTTGCTTAAGGAAACTTGATAATTCTTGGCTTTAAAAGAATTTTGCAATAAATCAATAGCACCATTAGAAATACCATCTTCAACAACCAAGTTGATTTGGTTGTTTAAAACGTAATTTTTGTATAAATAATTAATTTCTTTAACTTCTGGATCAATGTTATAACTAACATGCGATGTATGATTTTGTGTATACGAAGCAGAAACAAAAAATAAAGAAGAAAGTCCTAGAAATGGAAATAGTTTTTTAAATTTACGAATTTTCATTATTTCTCCTTTATTTGCTTCATAAACCAAGGCAAAGCATATTTGTTTGGATTCACTGCATTTGCACGAATAATTTGAGAAGCAAATGAGTGTTTGTTTTTAAGTTCAAATGGGTGTTCACCGTTTCAGTTAACTCCAAAATAGTTGTAATTTAATGCATCATAGTTTCAACTTACCGAGTAGAGAAAACCAACACCAGAATTTCATAAGGTAGCAAATGAATCATCACCGATATATCTACCAGTTCCGGATGCTCCAGCACCTGAGTAAAATGGAGCATAATTTTGTTGGTATCCAACATCCATCCCTAGTGTTGAATCAACATAGTATCGAGCCGGACGGTGATCTAATATAGCTGTTTGATTTGCTCTTGGATAACTAATTGATGCAACATCTTTTGTTACAGGTGAATTCATATTGTTATATTTTCAGGTGTAATCAATTTTTGCATTATTTAATTTAAATCAGTTTTCTAAATATAAGGCTAAATCAAATTTGCCTTCGTTTCTTGCTTTTGCAATTTGTTTATTAATATCTACAATAATAATAGTAGCATCGAGTCGTTCAGGGGTACGATTAGTGTTTAATAGTGGATCACCGTTATTGTTATATTGTTGAATCCCGATTCATATGGTGGTTGCTTCATTACTACCTGCACTTGTATAATCGGTTCATCCATAGCGACCGCGAGTTGCATATGTAACTTCCTGTAAAAATGGAGCAGATATTGTGATATCACTAGTTCTAAAGAACAAGTTTTTACCTGATATTAGCGAAAAATCTCAAATCCCACTTGATTGGGCATGATGGTTAGTGATTACATAAAATCTTCCATCGTTTGGATCGTTATTAACCTTACCAAGCATTGATGCAGTAGCAATTGCTCCTCCAGGGCTATAAGCAATTGATCTACCGATAATTGCACGAACTAATTCACTGTATTTACCATATTCGTTTAAACGAATTGATTCAAGTTGCATTTTATACCCATCATGAAATTTAAAGGTAACATTTTGGTTTGGATTATAGATATTATGATCAAAAAGATATTCAGGTTTATTATAGAATAAATAGGGTTGATTAAAAGTATTAGCCATTATTTTAGAATAATCAAATGAATTGGTATTTCAATGAAAATCTTCAGTTTGTTGTGTTGAATCATATTTGACTTTTAAAGTAGCAGCACCGTTAGCAAATAAAAACTTGTATCCAGATAGCTCTTTTGTTACCGATGATGTTGCATTTCTGGGATCAATTATAATTTTATTTGCTGGATTCTTGGTTCATAAGGCAAAATCGATATTATTATTATTTCAACTTGCTTGCACCATAAATGTAAATTTCTTTTTATTTTTAGTTACATCTACAGCAACATTTACAATTTGCTTTTCTTTAATTTCATCATAATCAAATTCAACATCAAAAGCAGGATTTTCTGTAATACTAATATTATATCCATTTTGTATTATTGCTCCACCGTTGAAACTAAGAATTAATTTCCGATTCGATGTGTTTTGTGTAAACATCGGATCAAGAATTTTGTGTTGTAGTGTTCAAAAAATTGTATTTGTATCTTTATTTATACTTCACAATGCATCTTTTCAATAAAGTTCAAGAACCCTTTCGCGATGAACATTATTAGGTGCATTATAAATTGTTCTTAATGAATTTGCATCATTATTTGAATAAACAGGATTTTGATGTGGACTTCTTGGATTTTCTGTTTGAAAACCGTTTATTTTAAATCAACTTAATGATTTTACATGACCAGAAGCATTGCTTCCATCGAAAGTATTAACACCGAAGCGAATATAAGCAGATGTTGCATCAATTGCTTGAATTTCATCGATTCTTATTTCTGAGGCTGGTAAATCAAAGTTGCGATAGGTTAAAATTCCGTTATTACTTTTAATCTTGATAATTTGATTTAAATCATCTAGGTGTGATTGATAGTATGAAATAGTGTGTTTTACAAGTTTATTATTATCAACCGATATATCATCATAAGTAAGGTTATTAAGCATTATTTGTGGATAATGCAGTTGTTGATAATCATTGACAAAGTTTATTAAGGTAAAAGTTTGATTTGGTGAATATCTGCAATCTTGATGTTGCTTATCAATAAAACCGATTCTAAAACTTAAACCTCTTTTTCCAACTAATTTAAAGTCATAATAATAAGTAAAATATCTATTTCTAATACGGTTGATATCATTATTGTTAATCGGATATATAACTACATCTTTGTCATAATTACCTGTTCCAAATGGAATATATGTCGATAAATCCTTATTATCTGTTTTATTTGAAGCACTTCCTGATTCAATTTTAAAGGAGAGCGTAGAATTTAAGGTATATAAAAGCTAGTCCGTTACGGGCTAGCATTTTTAATTTTGTTGAAAGGAGTTGGTTTATGTCTAAGTTAGCAGAAATAAAATTACAAGAACAAGAACAAGAATCGATATCTTTAAAACAAAAAAACTATATTGAAAAATGTATCAAGATCGCAAAAAGTTGTTACGGTAAATTTGATAAATATAAAAAGTTAAATTGGTTAATGATCGCAAACTACATTTTAGAAAATAGATTTTCATTAACTGGGTCTACTAGTAATTTCAAAAAATTAAATGGGATGCTTGGAGTAGTTTATGTTTTGATGCGAATCCGTTTGAAAGATAATTTAAACAAGTTTTATTCTAAGGTGCAGTGAACAAGTTGATTAATGACTTTTGGTTTTAAACGATCAACAAGTTTTGAACTTTTAGCAAAATTAGCAAAATTAGGTTTAGCTAATTTAGATCATCCATACTTAACAATTTTTGGTGAGTATGCAATGCTATGAGTTATTAAAGGGATCAAAGGATCTAAGAAAACAAAAAACTATACATTAAGAACAAAAGAATTAATCGAGTTTTTGTGTTTTGGTTACAAACAACTTCAAACAAGTTTATTTATTAACTTAACATTACGCAAATTTAAAACTTTAAGCAAACTTGAAGTTAAAGTTAAAGATAAAGTTAAAAAATTACAAGTTTTCAATAATCAAGTTTTTATGAATTTACAAATAGCAAATTCTAAAACAACAATTAAAAAAATGTTAGAAAAATATACTTTGATGCATTTTAATCAAAGTTATAAAAATTTCTTTAATCATTTAAGAACAAAGAACGATGGTGTATTTAGTTCTTATAGAATCATTAGAAATTCTTTATATTAAATTTTAAAAACATGCTTTAAGAAAAAAACCTGCATTGATAAAAGTTATCTAATTAATCGTTTAACAAAACAACTAACATATTAATATTTGTTTTTTTCAATATACATTCTTCTTTATTTATTTTATGTTGGTTTCCTTTCATATAATTAATGTTTTTTCATATAAACTTTGTTTATTTATAGTTGTTTTGTTAAAAATGTAGGTTTTTTTCTTAAAGTTGATATAAAGGATTTTTAGTATTTATAAGAAAACTTTAAGAGCAATTTATATAAAGTTGCTATTTTCTTGTATAAGTTGTTATTAAAAATAGCAATAAATTAAGAAAACTAAACGGTTTTCTTAAAAAAAAATACCTGTAGTCCGAAATTGTGGCATTAAAATGATGCTTAAGAAAGAAGTGAGAGGGTGGATGGAGGATGATGGATGATGATAGGATGGGGTTATATATGATGTATATATGAAATATATACTAAGATATGTTTTATATGTATATATAAAATTAAGGGTTGTGGGGTGTTTTAACGGTTTATTTGGTGTTTAATATAAAAAGATATTAATTTCCAAACTAAATAGTGTTTATAAACTTAATAAACGGGATTTTAATATGCTAGGTTATATGTTCGTACTAATCTATAACTAGATATTGTTTTGCTCAAGATTAACTAAGTAGGTAATACTTTATATTGTTTTCAAAACTAACTAAGAATCAAACTTATACCTTACTTTAATCCCTTAACTAAACTAAAATATGTATGTATATAAAAAATAAAAAACTAAAAGTCACCATATAAAATACGGCGATATGCCGTACAGCCTTGAGCAACCAATTTATAAATAAAGCTTTAGCTTTGGGGATTAATATGTAAACAAGGCTCTTTTTGTTAAAAAAGTAACTAAAAAGAATTAATTTCTAAACTAAATAGCATTTATAACTAAGGGGTTTTGTGCAAGAATTATTTATTGATTTTAATTTTATTGCTAAAGATCGTTATTATAAAACGGATTTAGGTAATAAACATGATTTAAATGGTTGGGTGCGATCTGGTGCGTGGGTTGATTATTATACAAAGGATCAAAAAGTGGTAGATTTTGAAAATTCAAAGTTTAATGGTCTTTTTGGTGAAAGTTATGTGGACAGTCTGTTAGATTTTTATAAAGAAAATATCAAGAAAAATAAAGGCTCAAGTAATTCTGGGATGCATGCTGTAATTGGCGGTGATTATTATGAAAATATTAATACTCAAGGACTTAAAGCAAAAATGCAAAAGTTTAATGGTGTAATGTATGAAATGGTAATTTCAAGTAATGATGCAATGTTGTCTGCCGGGATGGTAGGTAATGAAAAATGAAAAAATTTAGTTTCTAAGAATTTAATGAAGTGACTGCAAAGTTCTGGTTTAGGTTTTGAAAAAGAAAATTTAGAAATATATTATGCAATTCATGGTAATACTGAACATCCGCATATTCATTTGTCGTTTTTTGAAACAAAAACAAAACGAAATTTAGGTCGTAAGTATTACGGGATTACTAAAAATATTGCTGGTAAAAAGTTTAATGAACTTAAAAAGTCGATATTAGAATCGTTTACTGATTCGTTAACTAGTGAACTAGATTTAATTAATAAAGAACTAAAAAATGTGCGTGCTATGAAAGTTATGTTCAAAAAAGATTTATTAAATATTAATAAACAAGAATATAACGATGCTGTATTTAATTTACAAAAAGAATGTAAAACAACAAAAAATATATGATATAGCAAACTTTCAAAAGAAAGTAAAGCATTTGTTGATGAAGTGCGAAATGATTTATATAAAAATTCTAGTAATTTTAAAAAAGTTATCGATGATTTTAACGATTCATTAACGGATGCTAGAGAAGAGTTAAAAAATATTAATGATAAATTTTTATATGAAGACTTTGATTTAAAGTTAAATAAAGAAGCAAAAGAATTTAATCAAAAAATTAATAATGCGATTGTAAAAGAATTAATTACATTTAAAGTTGATAATAAAGTGGCTGCTAAATATGGTTCTAAAAATACTAAAAGAATTTATGGTGGTGGTTATCAAAAGTTGTTTAACAAAGTAGATAAAGATATATGAAATTTGGATGCAAAGCATCGAAAATTAATTTCGTTAGCATATCGCATCGCGAAAGCAAAGGATCTCGAAGAATATGAAAACATAATAAGAAGGATGTAAATGTTAGAAAATGTTAATACAAAAAAAGTTATTAAAATTTTTAAGTTTTTGTTTATTGTTTTAGTATCGATTATTTTGTTTTTGGTAATGTTAGCGATTATGTATATCTTTATCAATCGTAATCATTTATCTTTACAACTTATTAATCAAATATTTTCAAAAAGGCTGTTTGTTGATAATTATAATTTAACGAACATTAACGAAAAATTAATCTTTTTTGGGGTGTATTTTGTAATTATAATCGCATTAAGTGTGTGACTTTTTTACAAGGATCTTAAAAAGGTTAAAAAACGTTTCGATAAAAACACTAATAAGTGGTTATATAATCAAGTTAGTGGTGAAAAGGACGTAAAGGTATTTAATAAAAATGTAAATTCTGGTTTTAATAAAGGGACTGCATGGGTTTTAAATGTATTAGTAAATAAATTTAGTAAAAAACAACATTGATTATCGGTTGCGCACGAAAATTTTGATCGAAATAGTGTGGTAATTGGTGGTACTGGTAGTGGTAAAACTCAACGGGTGCTATTACCAAACATTCTTTATAATATTAATTTACCTGTAAACAATAGGCCTAATATGGTAATTATTGATCCGAAAAAAGAAATTTTGTCTTTTACTGGTAAAAGGTTCGAAGAACAAGGTTATAAAATTTATGTAATTGATTTTGCATCCCCTGTTAATTCGCTAAATTGGAATCCGTTACATTCGGTATATAAACTTGTTGAACAAGCAAGAAATGAACAAAATAGGGATTTATTAATTGATGCATTTGCTAAATATGCAGAGGCGATAGAATATATCCCTTGAGATTCTGGTAAAGAAGCATTTTGATCAGAAGGTGGTAAACAAATATTAACGTTTTTAGGTAAATTTATGTTATTAGTAAAATATGACTTTGATTTAGTTGCTCAAGAAGACTTTAATTTTGCTAATTTACAACGTAATGCATCGATGGGTTTGTTTGCAAAAGGACTCGAGGCTGGTAAAGCAGCAAAAGAAAATCAAGTTACAATGTTACAAACAATGGAGCAACTTAAAGGGTTTTCTAATGATTGACTCGAGTTATATAAAGATTATATCAGGTTAGCAGGTATTAATGAAACAACTTTATCTTCAGTATTAGCAAATGCTACTATCCCTTTGGGGTGTTTTACCAAAGATAAAAATATCGAGAGGTTAATTTCTTATACAAGTTCTTTCGATTTAGAAAATATTTTAAGTTCGGATGAAAAGTTTGTAATATTTATACATTATAAAGATGAAAATACTATTTACCATCCGTTGGTTTCAATGTTAATTGATGATATTTATCAAAATGCTATTGGGGTAGCAAAAAAGAATTTAGTAACTACTGGTCGCGAAAAATTAAAAACTCGTTTATTATTCTTTTTAGAAGAGTTTGGTAATTTACCGTTAATACCTTATTTTGATAATAAGATAGCGATTAATCGATCAAGAAATATTTTATTTTCATTGGTATTACAAGATAAGAATCAACTTAAAAAATATAATACTCCATCTAATTCGCAAGTGGATGCTACCATTTTGTCGAACTTACAATTTATGTGATTTTTAAATACATCTGATGAAAATACTAAAAAAATGATTGTTTCAAAATTAGGAACAAAAGAAAATGAAAAATATTCATATTCTACTAATGCAGCAGGTGGTAATAGTTCGAGTTTATCATATGTAGATAAACCGTTAATGAACGAGGCAGAACTTGCTAAAAAACCTGGTGATCATATGTTGGTATTTATCGAAGGACTTGCTCCGTTATATTTAAAAACGCAGTTAGTATATAAAAATTTTTCAAAAGATAATTATATTTATAATCAAAATGAAATTAAGTTGCCTGAAAAGATTTTAGATATATCTAGTGATTATTTTGAAAAAATATTAAAAGCAAAATTAGCAGAAGAAAGTAAAAGAAAGGAAATTACCCCTGAAATGACCGAAAATATGTTTGGTGATACTGGAGTTAACTTATTAGGATTAATGCCGGTAAGTGAAAATGTTTTAAAAGAAATATCCGAAATAACAAAACAAGATATTAATAATATTGAAGAGGTAAGCGAAGAAGAAATAGAAGATATACAAGAAGATATACAAGAAGATATAAAAAATGAAATTGAAAACTTACAAAATGAAGAAGTAAAAAAACAAAATACAGAAAATTTAGAAATAATAGCAAGTATAGAACAAGAAATTAAAAATAAAAAAGAAAATGTTAATAAAGAACATTTAATGTTAAAAAAATTAATTCAAAAAAGATTATTTAAAACTGTAAAAGAAATAGTTAATGAAATTTATCAAGAATTAAGTATACATAACGAAATACTTGATAATGCTATTCAAGCAAAAGATGATAAAGATGAAAAAGCAATTATGAAATTTCAAGCAGAATATATCGAATTGCTAAAAAAAATTAATGAGGTAAAAAATGTTAGATAAAAATATTAAACTTTTTAAGTTATACAAAATGAAAGAAAAACTAAGTTTTTCATTAGATAATTTTAATAAACAACAAACTAAGTATTTGCTCCCGATTTTATATATAGGGGATGATATTATTTTTGGTGAAGTGCGAGCACAAGATAAAACAAAAATTTTAGAAACAACTAATTTATATAATGATAAGAATAAAAAAAGTAATTTAGCATTATATTATAAAAATTTTTATCGGATGAACTCAAAAATCTTAAAAGAATATATTTATGAAGATGAGCAAACTATTTCATTAGGACATGTTAGCGCAGTCAATGAGTTAAATATTTTAGATAAATTAAAATACTGTTTTTCAAAAGAAGATACTAATACTAAATTAACATATATTTATCCGAAAAAAAATGAAGAAGAAAATTTAGAAGAATCAAAAGCAAAAGAAATAAAAATAAGCGAAAAACAAGAATTTTTAAAACATTTAAATATAAAAGAACCGATTTTATATGACCCTATTACAGGTAAAGAAGATCCTATTAATTTTTTTTGATCAAAAGATAGAAATGAAATAATAAAAAATTTATATTCTATGCTAAATGAAACATTAAAAACGGGGGGGTGATTAAGCGAAAAAGAATTAAATAATCTTTCATGAAAAGAATTTCAATATGAGACAGATGCAAAACTTGAAAGATTAAATAATCTAGATTGAGATGAGTTAGCAGATTATTATAGCGATCCAAAAAATATACATCATATGATGATTGAAAATAACGTAAACCAAATATGAACAATTGATGAATTTAAACTTAATGTTAAAAATAAAATTAAGGAGGAAGGTTTAAAAAGTAATTATTTGAAATTTTTACCAGAACTTATGGAATTAAAAGACAAAACTAAGTTTGTTGAAATAATAGAAAGTGATGAAAATGTATATTTAAATCAATACGATTATGACGAAATGACTAATGAGTTGATAGAAAATCATTTAAATCCAAAAAAAGAATTTAATTTTATAGTTAATAATGATAATTTTAATATAGATTATTTAAATAAACAAGAACAAGAAGATAATGAAAAATTAGAAAAATTGATGGAGATGTAATGAAAATTAAATGTAGTGAATTAAATTGAACACATATTGATCAATTAATGCAAGGTGATGAAATTAGTCAACAAGATAAAAATATTATTAATTTATATAAAGAAACATTTCAAAACGATAAAAATTTATCTAGAGCAATTAATATTGTTTTTCATGATGTAATTAAAACAAGAATAAAAGAAAGAAAAATTCCTTTTCTTTTTATGGTAAATGATTATATAAATGATTTAAATAAAAGGATTATTGATAATAAAGGTTTAAGTGCAAAAGATGTAGAACTTTCTTTTGATATACATGAAAATAAAATTTTTATAAATAAATATATTTTAATAAAAGAAGACAAATGAAAGTTTTTAACTACAGAAAAATTAATACCAGAATTTTATTTTGTTGAAGGTAATAAATTTTTTGATGACCAAAATAAAGATGAATATAACATTCCATTTTCGTTAATAATAGATGCATTTAAAAAAGAAATAATAAATGAAGAAGCTGATAAAAAAATCCAAAAATATAGAGATTCTTATGATCATAAAGAACTAAATAAATATGAAGATCATAAGAAATTATTATATGCTCCAGATGTTTATATAGATTTATTTTGAGATAATCAATCAAAGAATCCAAAAATAACTAAAATAAAAGATAAATTTGTAAAAGAAATTGAAAAAAGACAAAAAGAAAAAAAGAGATTATTTAAAAAATATGGATGATATTTTGATTCTATATCCCCTGTAATAAATCGTTTAAAAGAATTTAATGAAGATATTAAAACTTATGGAGAAGAAATAGTTATTAAAAAAATTGAAAATAGCAAAAGTTTTCAAAATGAAAAAGAAGAATATCTTATAAAAAATAATATAAAGCCAAAAACAGGTTATTTCGAAAATATAGAAAGCGACATAAAAAAAGAAGGAATTTTTTCTTGATATTTACCAATATATAAACAAATTTCAACCGAAAAAGAAAAGATAATGAATGATCCAAATATTGATTATGTTTTACCTTTAGTATTATTACCGAACGAAAAAGAATGAAAAAATTTTTCATCATTATTTAAAAGAGAGTTAAGTTATGTTAAAGAAGATAATTTTAAACTCGAAAAAATGAGTGAAGCAGAAATAATTAAAAATGTTTGAGAAAAAGAAGATACAGGTTTAAATGTGATTAATTATATGCAACAAGAAAAAGAAGAAGCAATAATAAAAGAAACAGAGAAAATATTTGTTGATAAGATTAAAAATATGTAATGTTAATTAAAGAAGTTTTAAAAAATATTTTAGTAAATTTACAAATTAATCTTAAAAATGCTAAAAATGTTTATAAAGAAATTTATTATAAAAAACTTGATATTGTAAATTTATTAATTGAAAATGTTGATTATTATATTTTAGAAAAGAAAATTAACGAACGCGTTTTAAATATATGAATTACCGAGCGAAGCGATAAAGAAGATATTATAAGAATTTATAGCAATATATTAAATGGTTTAATGAATAGTTGAATTAAGAATGATTATGATAATGAACATATTTTAAAAATATGTGGTTACCAAAAATATAAACAAGAAAGGTTATTTTAATGGATCAACAAGTTAATATTTATGTGTATAGTTCTTTAATAAATATGTTAACTACAACGAAATATGCTGTGCCGTTACTTACTTTTAAACGGATGCAACAATATAGCGATCAAATCGATAAGTTTGCTAATGATCTAAATAAAATATTACAAGCAAAAATAAGGTTATTTTATGAAGATATAGCAAATTTAGAAAGTTTTAAAAATTTTTGTGAAGCGCTAAATTTAAAAAATAATGATCGTAATTATTTTTATGTAGATCGATCAAGAATTAAAGTTGATGCAATAGTTGATTGATATATTACAACTTATATAGAATGAAGTGAATTTTTAGAACTTTGTGAAAATAAGTTAAAAGTTATTAATGAAGAATTAGAACTTAAAAAACAAACAAAATTAGCCAAACAAGATAAAAAAACAAACAAAAACATTAAATAGGAGTAATTATGAAATATCATATAACAAATGAACTAAAAGAAATTTTAGAAAAAATACAAGAAAATATAGATAATAAAAATAAAGAACTTAAAGCAGAATGTGTACAAAAGGAGTTATTATAATGGATGTAATTACATTTAAAGAAAAATACCGTATATGAGATAATGCAGAATTTCAATTAAAGGTAAAAATAGAATTTAATAATCCAATTTATGATTTTTGAAATCATCCGTGAGCAAAATATGCGCAACTTTATAGAAAGTATATGGATAAAAAACAATTAAAGGATTATGTAATGATCCAAAATCATAATTTATATTTATTAACAAATGAAGAGTTTACAAAATTATATGAAGCAAATAAAGGGGAAAAGTAAAATGAGATTATCAAATATTGGAGTAAATAACTATATTGTTACTTTAAAAGGAGCGGTAGTTAAACAAAAATATAGTGAGTTTAATGCTAAAAATAAAGAATATCAAAAAAGTGAGTTTGTGTTCGCATTTAAGGATAATAAAAGCAAAGAAATTAAATATATTAATTGTGTTGCATGAGATAAACAAGCGAAATACTTTGATCAAGCAGTAACCAAAGGTACACAGGTATTTATTAGTGGTTATTTAAAAGAAAGAAAATGAACAGATAAAGAAAATAAAGAACATGTTGATAATTATGTGCAGTTAGCAAGTTATGATGTATTAAAAGATTCTAAAATACAAAAATTATTTAAAGAAAGAAATAAACAAGAAATAGCAAAAATGGATCATGAAAAGTTAGCAAAAATTGATCGTAATTTAGATTTTAAAGAATGAAGAAAAGATAAAGAATTTAGTGATTCTAAAGTTATGATAAAAGCATATAACGATGCATGTGAAATGCAAAAACTTTCTTATTATGCTGCGCAAAAAGAATTAGATAAGCGAGCAGAAAATTTTACAAAAAATCAAGTAGATATTAATGTAAAAGGTGTTTAATGGATCTAGTAATCATCGAAGGTTATGGTAAGTTAAAAACGATATCTTCATATTTAGGTAAAGATTATAAGGTAATCGCAACTGGTGGACATATTAGGGATCTAATAAGTGAAAAAAATAATGTTTATGGGGTGGATTTTAATACTTTTGAACTAACTTGAAGAATAATCGATAGCGAAAAAGCAAAGGTAATTAAAGATATTAATAAGTATGCATCTGATGCAAATATCATTTATATTGCTACCGATCCCGATCGAGAGGGTGAAGCGATAGCATATCATATTAAAGAAGTATTAAAACAAGAATATAAAAATAAAACAGTAAGAATCAAGTTTAATGAAATTTCTAAAAGTGCGATTTTCAAGGCGATTAAAAGAAAAGGGGATATCGATCTAAATTTAGTAAATGCACAGTTTACTAGACGCATTTATGATCGATATTTTGGTTTTAGTGCTAGCGATGTTGTGCAACGAGCATTAAGGCAAAAAAGTGCTGGCCGTGTACAGTCGGTAGCATTAGTTATTTTAGAAAAAAGGATGCAAGAAATAGAAAATTACATCCCTAAATATTCTTATAGCATTGAAAATAAGATTAAAAATTTAAAAATTAAGTTGGTAAATGAAAATAATGAAGTAATAAATTTTGAAAGTAAAAATGATGCGCAAAATGTTTTAGATAAATTGTCAAGTAATTTTTTCTTAAATGAAGTAATTGTAGAAGAACAAAATATTAAAAAGCCACAAAGACCATTTACAACTTCACAGTTACAAAAAGTCGCTGGATCTAAATTTAAATATGGTGCTGAAAGTATTGAAAATGTGTTACAGCATTTATATCAAGGGATTGAAATTAATGGTGAACATTTAGCGTTAATTAGTTATCCAAGAACTGATAGCAGTAGAATTAGCGCAGAATTTAATGAAAAAGCAAGTGATTATGTTCATAAAAATTTTGCTCGAGAATATTGAAATGATAGTTATTGATTTAACGAACTTAAACAAAAAGAAAGTGCGCAAGATGGTCATGAAGCATTACGTATAATCGATTTTGAGTATACTCCTGAAAAAATGAAGTTATATTTAAATGAGATGCAGTATAACATTTATAATCTTATTTATTATAAGACTCTTGAGTGTTATTTAGCATTTTCAATATATAAAAAAACTACCTTTAAATTTAATAATAATGATTATGTTTTTTTAGGTGTTGATAAAGTGCGAACTTTTGCTGGATATGAAATCCTTAATTTAAAGTTAGATGCAGAAGAATTAGAAGAAAGTAGTGAACTTAAAGAAAATGAAAGTTATGTTATTGATAAAGATATAAGCTGGATTAAAGAACATGTAAATAAAAAGCCGACTTTGTTTTCGCAAGCAGAATTAATTGATTATTTAGAAAAGAAAGGTATTGGTAGACCATCAACATATGCTAGTATGGCTAAAGTTAATATTAAACGAGGCTATGCGAAAGAAAATAATAGAAAACAAATATATTTATTAGAAAATGGCCGTTTAACAGCAAGGTTTGAAATAGATAAATTTAAAGATACCATTTCCGAATCCTTTACTGGTGATATGGAACATAATTTAGATTTAATATCAAAGGGATTAAAGGATTGAAAAGAATATTTATTGTTCTTAAAGCAAAAAGTAGATAACGAAATTAATTTAATCAAGATCCCTAAAAAAGAAGTTAAATATTTGGAGCGAGTGTGCCCAAAGTGTGGTTTGTTGTTAGTTGATAAAGAAAAGTCGATCACATGTAAAAATTATTTTTGAGATTTTAATTTAAGAAAAAATATTGGTAAGTGTGATTATGTAGAATGAAAAACAACAAAGTAATTACTTTGTTGTAAATAAATTAGAATCTAAACAACTGATAAAAGAAAAGTTAGTAACAATTTTTAATCTTGTGGTTTTGTTCTTTGAAAAATTAGATGTATTAGCATAAATAATTCAAAGAAAGGGTTTTAAATTATATTTATACTTTTCAATATCATTATAAAAATTCTTAAATTTAAATTCTTTTTTATTTTGATTAATAAAACATATATTTAGGTTGTTGCTATTAATGTTTACAGAATCATAATTAGTAGCATTATATATAAAGATATCGATATTTGATAATTGATAATGTAAAAAGTATTGTAAGTTATATTTTTTAGTGTATGGTAATTTTTTAAAGGTAATATTTCTTTTTTTAAAGTAATTATCAAATTTTGATTCGATATCGTTATAAGAAAGTTTATAAATAAGACCCTCCTTTCTGCTAAAATAGCAAAATAATTATATAGAAAGGTAAAAATGAAATATTTATATTTTTTTCATATGGATTCAAATAGAATCTATTTAATAAAAAATTTTCGAGGTAAATATATAAGTAAGTTATGTAATTTTTGTGTTGCTACTAAAAAGATAATTGTAAAAGCATATAATTTTGAAAAGTTTGTTTATAAAATAAAAGGTAAATATTATTTAGATGGACACTTAGTTTTTAAGTCGTTTAATATTTTAAATATAGAGCAAGTAAAAGAAAAATTTTTAGAATATTGGGCAGAAATTAAACAAATACAAAAAGCGATATTAGATATAAATGATATAAAAATGTTTGAAAAAGAATGTTGAAATAACATTAAAGAAATTTATTATATAAATAAATTAAATAAAAAAAGATATGTATTAAAAGATTATAAAAATATTTTTAAAGGAAATGATGTATAACTTAAAAAGTAATTATTTAGTGCTGCAGGTGTTTGAAAATGAAACTCGCAAGATTATTGGTTTTTGTAAAACGTATAAAAAAGCAAAAGAATATTTAAATTTTAATGAATATAATATCGAAATTTTACAAGTTACTACGGTAGCAAAAAATTATGGTAAAAAATATGAGTATAAAGAATCGCAAAAAGATGAACGAAGCAAAAGACCGTTTTAAGTTAAAATGGTATTTATCAAAGAAATTTTTAATTGTAATTACTGTTATTTTAGTATTAATTAGTTGGTTTTTTGGTATTTATTTATATGGTGTAAATTATTTAGATGATCAATGAAGTGAAAAAACAAAAAACATTGTTAAAATAATTTTTTCTTTATTGATCTTTTTTAATATTGTTATAGTTGTTATTTTATGAAGAATGCGAGCAAAAACTATAAAAAAAATGTTGATAAAGTATAAAAAAAGTATATAATTTATGAAATAAATTATAGGAGATTATTTAATTATGAAATTTAAACAAAAATTTTTATTTTTAATGGGATCGATTTTGAGTCCTGCCGCTGCTGTTTCTTGTGGATTTGTAAATACTGTGCAGATGTCGCCTGGGGAAAAAGAAAAAGTGCCCGGGGGTGGTGTTAAAAAAGAATTAACGCTACAACAAATAAAAGAAAATGAAGTTAATAATTTTCTGAATCAATATAAGGTAAAAGATTTATATTATAAAGGGGAGATAAATAAAAATAATAATCCGTTCTTAAAAGATTGGGATTATTGGTTTGCTAAGCCTTCTTATGTTCTAAAAAGTTATGATATATCTGATGTGCAAAATTGAAGAGCACATATTAGTCATCCATATATGAATTTAAATGATTATAATACGATTATTAAAGCGTATGATGCTAAAATACAAAGTGATAATTTGTATCAAACTAAAAAAGCAAGGTTTGAAAAATGAGCAAAAGAAGAATTTAATTTTCATCCTGCTGATGCGAAATTAAAAGGGACTGCATTAAATATCGATGTTAGTGAAAGAAATTATAACGGGGATTTATATCAACTAATTATGGATGTGGTAAATGATAAAGTAAATATCGATGAAAAAACAAAAGAAAATTTTTATAATGAAGTTTTAGCATATTTAAATTCTGCTAGTGATAAAAATACTTATACCTTTATCAAAAAAGATGATGATAATAATTATTTAATAAGTGATAGTGATTTAGATAAATTTGCGAGTGAAAGTTATAATCAATATCAAAGTAAATATCTTAGATATTTTGCAACAACTCCTAATGAAGAATCTGGGGTGAAAATATTAGCTGATACATATAAAGAATTTAGAAAATTTGCAAAAAATTTTATTGGTTTAGATGATCAACAAGAAGATACTAGTAAACCGAAGCCTGAAGATATACCGTTATTAAACTTAGTAAACGGGAATTATTATGCGCAAAGAATAAGAACATGATTTTCGTATATCTTTACTGATTATTATAAGGGACGGATTA
>NZ_JBTHHL010000003.1:0-115957 GCF_054353895.1 Mycoplasma sp. 394
GCCTATGTTTAAGGCTTAAACGATTTTTTAATACATTAAAGTGGGAAATTCAGGATATTTTGATAAGAAAATATGAAATAATTAAAAATTTTGCAATAAAATATGTTGTTTTTGTTATAATTTTTCCTTCTTTTTCTTAAATAAAATCTAAGAAAAAGAAAGATTTTTACATACTATACACTTGGTGTATTTTCTTCTTGGGTTGCTAGTTTCTTAGCATCTTCTAATTTAACACTGAAAAAGCTAGTAACTCCGCGTTTTTGCATTGTTGCACCAAATAAAGCATCTACTCTTGACATTGTTCCTGGGCGGTGTGTGATAACTAAAAACTGGGTTTGTTTTTTAAGTTCTTGTAAGTATTCAGCATATCTAACCACATTTGCTTCATCTAAAGCTGCTTCTACTTCATCCAAGATACAAAGTGGTAATGGACGAGCTTTTAAAATTGCAAATAATAAAGAAATTGCAATTAATGATTTTTCTCCACCTGAAAATAATTTAAGATTTTTAACAGATTTGCCTGGTGGCTGAGCAAAAATACTAATTCCGCTTTCAAGAATGTTTTTCGGATCAATAAATTTAACTTCCGCACTTCCTCCACCAAACATTGATGAAAATACTTTATGCATCTCAATGTTAACATCATCTACTATGTTAGTTAAACGAGCAACAATTTTTTTATTCATTTCTGAAATCGCTTCATCACATAAACGTATTGCTTCGGTTACTTCATCACGGTTTTTGGTATTAAATTCATAACGTGATTCAACTTCTTGTAGTTGTTCAATGGCTTCTAAATTAACATTTCCAAGTTCTTGAATTTCATAACGCAGTTCCTTTACTAATTCTTCAGCAGCAACTGGGGACATATTTAATGGATAATGTTCAATTGCATATTCTAAAGTTAATGCATAATGTGAACTAAGACGTTCTTTATGTTTTTCTAGTAAGTTTTTAGATTTTTCAAATGCAGCAGTTTTTTCACGAAATGATTCGTTAAGGGTTTTTTGTAATTTTGAAATTCTTTTGTATTCTTCTTCTCAACTTAGTATTTTTGCATCGAGTGCTTCTTTGATTTGTGTATTTGAACTAATATCAAATTCAAGTAGTTGCAATTGCTGTTGTAGTTGTGCAATAGTTTGTTCAGAAACATCTAATTCGCTGATTTGCTCGTTATTAGCAGATGAAATTTGTGTTTGTAATTTATAATTTTCAATTTTACCGAAAGTATCTTTAACTTGGTATGATAAATTAAGATATTGTGAGTTATAAGAAGCTTGATAAGTTTTTTGTTGTTGTAAACTTTCGTTATCTTCTAAAATAGTTTTTGTTGTTTGTGCGATAACATTTTTAATTCCTGGAATCAAGTCTTTAAGTTCCTTAATTTTTTGATCAAGACCTAAAATATCTTCACTAGCTTCAACAGTTCCACCAACCATAACTCCACCAACGCGCACGATGTCACCATCTGTGGTAACTACCATATATTTTTTTTCAATAATTGTTGATATTTCATTGGCTGATTTAATATCAGAAACAACTAAAACATTACCTAATAAAAATTCATTTAGCACTTGATATTTGTTATCAATTTCTACCAAATCTTTAGCAACACCCACAAAACCAGGGTGATTTCGAACCACTAATAAATAATCATCTCGGATAAACTTACCTCTAATTGAAGCAAGAGGAATAAATGTTGCACGGCCCCCGTTATTTTTTTTAAGGAAATTAATTGCTTTAACAGCTGTATCAGAATGATCAACTACTATATGCTGTGCAGCATTTTTCAAAATTGCTTCTAGTGCAGGCAGAAATTCATTAGGAATCTTAATTAAATCTGCTACTAGTCCTATAAATCCCTTAAGTAATGTTTTATTTTCTAAAACTGTTTTTGTTCCTTTGTATAAGTTAGTAAAATTATTTTTCTTTTCTTCAAGAATTTCAAGTTTTGAGATTAATTTAGTATATTTGTTCTCTAAATCCTTGACTTTTATATTACCATCGTTAATTTTACTTTCTAATGTAGCAATATTTTCAGTTGCTTGATTTCGTTTAGTTTCCATTTCAGATAACGATTCACTTAAATAGCGATATTTTTCTTGCAAAGTACGTAATTCACTTAAAATCGCTAAAATACGTTCTTTTTCATCGAAATTTCCTTGTCCACTGGCAATCATTTCGCGACGAGCCCGGTCTGCAGAAATGGCTTTTTCGATATTATTAATGCGTTCTGACAAACCTTGTTTTTTACCTGAATCACTTGATAACTTTCGGTTTATTTCAATAACTTCATCGCGTTTATTTTTAATTTTGATATCTAATTCTTCAAGTTGACTGTTATATTGTTTATCAGTTTCATCAACACCTGAAAGATCTTCAGTTAATGTTTTAACTAATTCACTATGTTTTTTTATTTCGTGTGCTAAATAGCCTATTTCAACACTTTTTAACTCTTCGGCCATCTTTTTGTATTTTAGTGCTTTTTCAGCATGAATGCGTAGTGGAGCAAGTTGTTTTTCTAATTCTTTAATTGATACTTCAACCTTTCCTAAGGTTTCTTGGGCTCGTTCGAGTTTTTTTTCTGCTTCTGCTTTACGGAATTTATATTTAGAAACCCCTGCAGCTTCTTCAAAAATTAATCTGCGATCTTCATCAGATGAGTGTGCTATATCCGAAACGGTTCCTTGCGAAATAATCGCTAACGAACTTTTTCCTATTCCTGTTTCCATCGCAATCGCTTTAATATCTTTGTGACGGCATTTTTGGTTATTTATATAGTATTCATTTATCCCTTTACCACGCTCTAAAACACGAGTAATTGAAATAACATCTGAATCAACTGAACTAAGACGATCCTTGTTATCAAAAGTCAATGTTACTTGTGCTTTTTGCATCGGTTGCACAGTTTTTGAACCAGAAAAAATAACGTCTTCCATTGAATCACCACGTAATTCTTTTGAACTTTGTTCCCCTAAAACTCAGCGGATTGCATCGTTAATATTACTTTTACCAGAACCATTGGGTCCTACAATACCTGCAACTCCACCATCAAAGTGTAATACAATTGGATCTGCAAAAGATTTAAATCCTAATGCTTCTATTTTAATTAATTTCATCATTTCCCTTCATTTTCATTTTATTTAAGGCTGCTCTTGCTGCATTTGTCGTAGCTTCTTTTTTAGAAGCACCACTTCCTATTCCGTAAATCATATCTTCATGAACGGCTTTAGCTATAAAAAGCTTATCTTTTTCTTCAAAAATATAATGAATATTATTTTTACTAATGCTTTGAAAATATTCTTGAAGTTGTGTTTTAGGATCCTTGTTACTTTGAAACACATGATGTCCATCTACACTTATATTGCTTGCTAGTAGGTGTTTTTGCACAAATCATCAAGCCTTTGACATCCCTTGATCTAAATAAATTGCTCCTAGAAAAGCCTCAAAAATATCAGCTTGTACTTTTGGTGAATCTAAAACATCTGTATGCATTTGTCCATTTCCAGTTTTTAAAAATTTTAAAAGTCCAATGTTTTTAGAAACTGCTCCTAAGGTTTCGGTTTGCACCGCTGATGCTCTCCAGCGCGAAAGTTCACCTTGAGATTTATTGGGAAACTTTTTGTATGCATAAATTGCTATCATAAACGACAACAGCGAATCCCCTAGATATTCAAGCCTTTCATAATTTTCTAACTTAGTTTTATCATGTGTGTTATATGATTTATGAGTAGTTGCTAGTTCATAAAATTCTATATGGTTTGGTTGTATTCCGATATTAATCAAAAAATCAATGAGATGTTGTTGTTTAAACATTTAATGCTACCTTTAGTTTATTCAATAAATCCTTAGAAATTGCATTATGCATTTGTTTTAGTGCTATATAAATAGATAATTCATCTGCTGCACCATGGATTTTTAATGCAAGGGCATTGATACCTAAAACTCATGCATTAGCAACATTTCGAAAGTCAAGTTTTTGTGCTATTTTTTTAAAACTAGGTTTTAATAATAATGCCCCTAATTTAGCAAAAAAACTTTGTTTAACTCGCTGCTTAATTGCTTGTTTGAAACTTATAACAGCACCTTCATAACTTTTAATGACTAAATTTCCACCGTATCCATCAATTAATCCTACATTTATGTTTCCTGCAAGCAAGTTTCGTGTTTCAGAAAAACCGATATAGTTAAGTTTTTGATCCGATTCTATTAAACTTTGTGCTTCTCTAACAACTTGCAAGCCTTTGTATTCTTCAACCCCGACATTTAGCAGTGAAACAGTTGGATTTTGCTTATTAAACATTGTTGTATGAAATGCTGATGCTAATTTTGCTCACTCATATAAATATTCGGATTTTACTTCAAGGTTAGCTCCTACATCTAATAATAAAAGTTTTTCATCATTCAAACAAGTAATAATCGGCATAAAAGCAGGCCGAGAAACATTATCAATACGTTTTAGTTTAAAAGTCAGTGCTGCAATATAACTTCCTGAATCACCCCCTGAAATCACTCCATCAGCTTTATTTTCATTAATAATATTAATTGCTGCATTCATCGAATTATTTTCTTTTAAACTTGCTCGGATATTTCTTGGATCGCTTGGTTTATTTGGATTATAAATTATTTGGATATTCGGGTGTTTGTTTATAGATTTATCAAAGTTACCAACTAAAATAATTTGTACATCTTGATAATTATTAACAAATTTTGCTGCTGCATTATAAGCAACATTAACACCTAAATCTAATCCATTTGCATCTAAAACTATTTTCATTATTCAACTCCTATTAAGAATTGATAATTAGGTTGATTACCTTCAACTACTTCTATTTGTAAATCATAATTTGCTTCAAGGTAATTACTTAATTCTAAAAGTGTTGCTGTATCAACATCATCTCCGTAATATAATGTTATCATTTGAGATTGTTTTTTTACCATCTTAGAAATTAACTTTTTAAAAGTTATTGTTAAATCGCGTTCTGAAGCAACAATTTTGCCATCATGAATACCTAAATAATCACCTTTTTTTATCACAAGATTATTTATCTTTGTTTTACGAACTGATTTAGTTATTTCACCAGTTTGCACATCAGATAAACTATCTAACATTAATTCTTCATTTTCCTTTGCACTAAATTCTGAATTAAAATTTAAAACTGCTGTTAAACCTTGAATTTGGGACTTTGTCGGAATGACAATAATATTTTTATCTGTGACAACTTGCGCTGCTTGTTGTGCTACTAAAATAACATTAGAATTGTTAGGTAAAATAAAAACATTTTTTGCATTTACCTTAGCAACAGCATTAATTAAATCTTGAGCAGATGGATTTTGGATTTGTCCAGATTCAACTACAAAATCGGTTCCTAATTCCTGCATTCTTTTGATTATTCCGCTACCTAAATTACATGATACAAGTCCACATTCAGCCATTTCATCAGATGTTTTTGCATAAATTGATTTGGAATTGTTTGCTTGCAAAGTCATATTTTCAGATTTTATTTTAATAAATTCACCATATTTTTGTGCTAGAGTTAAAAATTCTCCAGGTTTAACTGTATGACCATGCACCTTTAACAATTTATCATCGTTAACTATTACTAGTGAGTTTGCTATTTCTCCCATTTGTTTTGAAAAAATATTTTTATCAAAAGTATGTGGATTATTTAAATCAACTAAAACCTCAGTGCAGTAACCAAATTCACCTGAATATATTTCACTATCTGAAACCAAAACCGATATATCATCTCCGTTTTCACTTTTTTCAACTGGGTTTCCTTTTAAATATTCAAAAAAACCTTTAAAAATGATATATAAACCTTCTCCACCACTATCAGTAACCCCTACTTCGCGTAAAGTTTTTAATTTATTTGGTGTTTCATCACAACTCTTTCGCGAAAAATCTAAAACCTTAGTTCAAAAATCAAGCAAGCTCACTTCCGTTGCTTTGAAAAATTCTTGATTTAAATTTTCTGATGTTTCTCTGATAACAGTGAGCATTGTCCCTTCAGTGGGATTAAAAACCGATTTATAAGCACGGTTTGTTGCTTCTTGAAAGGCGATTAATAACTGTTTTAAATCTAAGGATGCTAAACCAGCACAAGCAAGCGAAAATCCTTTAAAAACCTGTGATAAAATCACTCCAGAATTACCACGAGCTTCATACATCATATTTAAGGCAAGTTGCTTAGTAACTTCAGAAATAGGTAAATTAAAATAAGATTCATCTAATTTAGCTATTGCTGCAGAAATTGTCGATGACATATTAGTTCCTGTATCTCCATCTGGGACTGGAAAAACATTTAAAGCATCAATGCGATTCTTAGCATTAACTAATGCATTTGAACCCGAGAGCATCCCTTGCAAAAAGGTTTTACTATCCAGCAAAATTTTTGACATTATTTAATCCCTTCAATGAATATTGTTAACTTGTTAAATTTTAATTTATTTTTTTTCATTTCAAACGCTAACCTTTGATGAAATTCTGCTATGATGACTTTTGCAAAAACATCTGCTATTAAAGAAACTGCAATAAAAAAACTATATCCTTTCGGTGTTAGAATAATATTAACACGATCTATTAGTTCTGTTGTATCTGTAACTATATCATCATAAGAAAGTGGATTTATTTCCTTAATTCCAGGTATTGATTCAGCAATCTTTAAAAACATCTCTTTGATTTTTAACAATTCCATTATGCCTACTTTCGATATAATATGCAAATATATCTTAAAAATTATTGATTATATTTTATAATATTATTAATATTTTTTAAGAAATTAAGGAGCAGAATGGCACTTTTAGTTGCAAAGGCAATTGTATTAGAAATTATCGAAAAATCAGAAAATGAATTTTATGTGACCTTTTTTAACGATAAAGGTGTTTTAATTCTTTTTGCACAAGGGTTAAATAAACAGTTATCTAAAAATCGTAGCAACTTACAAATTGGTTCATTGGTTGAAATTGAATATTTTTCCGCAAGATTAAAAGGTAGAATAGGAAGATTAAAAAGAGTAAATTTATTGCATATTTTTAGTATTACTAGTCCTGATACAAACATCTTTCTGCTAAAACTTATCAAACTCTTTAAAAACTTGAAAATACCAAATCATATTTTTAATTTTTACACTTTAAATATGGATAAATTTAAAAAAGACAATTTAAAAAAATATTTATGTGTTTTTTATGCACAAAGTAGTGTATATTTTGGTGTAAAACCTAGTTTTAATAAATGTAGAATATGTCATCAAAGGAAGAACCTTATTGATTTTAGCATCCTTGAAGGCGGTTTTATTTGCTCAAATCATAATCTTAATGATACAAAAAACCAAGAACAATTACTTTTATATTGATACTTATATTATCAACCAGAAAAATATGTCAAATTAGTATCACAAACAGAAAATATATTGTTGCTTAATCAACTCAAACACATAATTTCCGAAGCAGGATACTATTTATAAGAAATAATTTGTTTTATGTAAATAGTTACATATATTTTTATTATTTATTTTCTATTTTAGTAAATAACTAGTCGTTTTGAATAAAATTTATATAATTTAATTATGATAAAATATAGCATTAAAAAAATAAAAAATTTGTTTATTTTACTTTTTTTACCAACTTTGTTAACTTTAATTTCTTGCTCGCATAATCAAAATAATGAAGCAAAACTAAGTCAAAACATACATAATGAAAAATCAAATATTTCATACAATATAAAGAAAGATATTTTAAGGAAACTTTTAATAAATTCTACAAAGAAAGCTATGGAATTAGATAATGATAGCAAATTTTACAACCTTATCGATTTATTATTTTCCAATGAAATTTATAACAATAAATATTCATTTTTACTTATGGATTATATCAATAAAATGAATGAATATCATAAAAATAGTTTTAATCAAAAACAAAATAAATATTATCAATTGAAGCTTTATAAACGTGACCATCTTTATTTTAATTATCTTTCTTTTGTATATTTGTTAATGAAATATGATAATGAAAATAATCAGATGATAGATATAAACAATATGAATTATTTACAAAGTAAAAATATCAAAATTAATATAAAAGGTATCCCAAAACTTGAAATTAACAAAGAAATCTATAATTTTGTTAATAATTCATATCACTTTTTAAATGATGAATCAAATAAAGAATATCAAGATAGCATAAGAAACTTAATAACTAAAAACTTTTTAAGCAATTCATTAAATTCTTATCAACTTTATAGTATTGACTATTTAGAAAAACCAATAACAAACTATATTCACAATGATGATTTATATAATAATGAATATCCACCTTTGTTAGAGATTTCAAGGACATATGGTTTAGATAAATATGACTTTGAAGATACGCCCGATATTGACTGAATCTACTATCAGCGATATCTAAAATATGACAAAAGTAATTTTCCGGCTCTAGATGTTTTTATTAAGAAAAATAATTTGGTTTATCCTGCTAAAAATGATACTGGCACTAATCTTTTTTTAACTGACAGTACAGATTTAACAAACATAAATAATAATTATGCTTTTTCAAGAAACATAATAAATAAAATAAAAAATGTTAATGTATATAAAGTTAACTATAATGAAGTAAAAAACATCATTAAATATAAAACAAATCATACTAAAAAAGAAAGACATATTTTATCATTTGATATTAATGATAATTTAGAAAATAGTGAATTGTTTCTTTCTTTCAAATCTTATCCTATTAACAATGACACTAACATAATAGTCATAAATGTAGATAAAATAGATAAAAAATGATTTTTAAATGATTTTGTTGATTTTTTCTTGCAAAATCACACTAAAAAATCTGAAAATATTAGTTACAACTCAAAATCATCATCTTTTGTTATAGATATTACAGATGAAATAGAAAACAAAACTAATAAAAAAAATATATTTTTTGTTAACTCTTATGATTTATACACACAGAATATGAAGAAAAATGAATATAAATTCTTTATAGAAAATAATTTTTGAAGAAATTACACAATAAATAACAATATAGAGAATTTACTTGCTACATCAGATAGTTTTGATATGAGATTATATGATAAAAAGGATAATTTTAATATTTATTATAAATGATATGCCGATTCAAAAACTTTATGAAAAAAAGAAACAAATAATAACCCAAATAATAAACCATGGACAAGTAATAAAAATATAGAAATTAAAGGATATTCAGAAGAGGATTAATATGAAAAAAAATATAAAGAAATTTCTTTGGTTTTTCGGTTTTGTAAGCACAACAACAATAACTGTTTCTGCTAATACATCAGCTCAAAAATATAACGAATCAATTTACATTAATAATAATTCTTATATTAATTTAAATGTAAATGACTATAATAAATTGATTAATATGTATGTACCATATTACAATAAACTCGGTTTACGCTATGAAAGAGGTAATAGCTATTTTACAAATGAATTTGATAAAGTAGGGATTATCGAGTTAGGAAATGTCGATCAAAATTTACTTTTCTCAAAAAATCCTGATTTCAAAATTAAAAAATTTGATATTGATAATTATCAATATTCAAATCATGCATGAAATGTTGTTTCTACTATTGGTACTGATTTTGGAATCAATAAAAATGCAGATATTTATTTTTCAAATAATTTTGATATACCAGATAGGAAATATTTTGATGTGGGAACAAAAGGAGATGAAGTTTGGAAACAAAAGGCATATGATAACATTCTAAAAAGAATGTATGATAGGTATGGTGTTAAAATTTTTAATATAAGCATTGGTCAATTAGATACACCATTAGATGGTTACTTTTTGAATTTTTCAGATAATATAAAAAAATTATTCATAAATGATGTTCAAAGTTTTGAAGATAATTATACAACAGAAGAAGATGAACAAAATTTTTATGCTTTATCAAGTGCGATAATTAATTTTTATTTTGATACAAATGAGAAATTTAACCACTCTATTACAAAGAACTGAGATAATTTATTAAATGCTATTAATGAACAAGCACTAATATTTGACTGAAAAGTTATCTTCTCTGCAGGAAATTCAAGTGATGAAACAGTTGATGCATGAGAAAATCTGGATTCATATTTCGATAAAAACAATTTCTTTATCAATGATAAAGATAATCATTTAATAGACATTAATTGAAATAATGTCTTTAAAAAATTTAAAATTGTAGCAAAAAATATTTATAAAAAACATTATAGTAGTTTTAAGTTATATCCTAATTCAAAAGACATAAAAGGTATTTATTTATTATATGACTTTTTGAAAAATAAAGTCGAAAAGAATAACTATATTTATCATAGCAATACCTATGATGATTTTAATAATTGAGAGTTCGGAAACCAGTTAATAAGTTCTCGCAATATTTTTAGTGGACTCTTAAAATGAGAGAGCATAAAGAACAAAGAAAATATAATTAATGTAGGATCTGTATCATATGATAATAAACCATCCGATTTTACATCGTTTGGTAATTCTAAATCTCCATATTTGCCTTTAATTTCTGCATATGGATCAAGTTTAGCCGAAGATGAAACAAAGATTAATAAAGATAATAAAAATCATTATTCAAGCGAGGAAATTAACTCTATAAACAAAAGATTACCTGAATATTTAAAAGAGAAAATTAATTATGCAATGAATTTTAATGGGACAAGTAAATCAGCACCAATGATTACTGGTTTAATTTCATTATTACAGCATAAATTACAAAGAGAATTATCATTGAATGAAACAAAATTACTTCTGATAAGTTCATCAAATTATGCATCAACAAATACAGCAAAATTAGGTAACTTAGATGTTGCACTTAATTATAGATCTAAAATTTTCCCAAGTGAAATTTGAAGAATAAATAGACAAAAAAACAAAACTGGGTTTGGAATACCAAAATTTTTCAAAATGTTTAAGATATACAATGAAAATAAAATAGAAAAACTAGATTTCAATCTCCTCAAAAAACAAATAGATGAGTATCCATGAAAAGACCCAGAAGCAAAAAGAGATAGCTTGCCTAATTTTCAAAATCTCAATCATACATTTGTCTCTTCATATAAAAGTTTTTTTTCAGATTATATCGAAAAACAATATTCAAATACAATAAAAAAAGAATATGATAATTACAATCCATGAGTTATTTTAAAAACATATATTTTTGAAAATGATAAGAAAAAAACAATAACATGAGATAATAGAAAATTCGATGATATAAACAAGGTTTATGAACTTACAGGTTATCTTAATTCTGTTTTAAAAAATGATAAAAATGAAATAATATATAAAAAACGTTGAATGAAATGATTAAGAACAGACTATTCAAACATCGATAGAATATATTTTGGTAATTATAAATTTCTTTTTAATCCTGAATATACTTTATATATTTACCTTATCGAACTAAAACACTATATGTTAGAATATACTAATGCTTTTTATGATAAAAAACAGAAAAACGATGCTAATTATCAGCAAAATAAGAAGAATAATATATACGAACAAGAATTAAATAAAAATCTTATGATTTTAATTGACGGATACTTTGAACACATAAAAGAGAATTTAGAAATTTTGTCTTATTATGAACATAATTAAAGGTTAATTTTATTAATTATGAAAAAAAATAAATATCTTTCTCTTTTTTTGTTGTTTTCAGTTTCTTCTATTACATTAACATCTTGTGGAATAAAAAATGAATTAAAATTTGATTTATCAAAAGAACTTATAAATAAGTCAATACATTACTTAAACCAAGATGGACAAAACTTAGTTAGAAAAATTAGTGAACATAAGAATTTAAATAATGAATTTAAAAAACATATAAATTCTTTTTTAAATTCATTATCAAACTATGACAACAATAAAGAATACTATAATCAATATCTAAGTTTTCTTAATCAAATTATAGAAATACAAAATGATACATCGTTAATAAAACTTTCCGATACAGATCACTATATCGGTGATAAAAACATCCAAGCATTTTATAATCGAAGTTATAGTTATAATATACAAAATGAATTAAATCATATAATTTCCGTTGAACACAGCGATAATCCAAATAAGAATAAAATTCCTGATATTTACATCAAAGAACTCTCAAATATTTATTCAACTATCTTTGATTATAACAATCCGTTTCTTCTTTCATATGATACAAAAAAT
The DNA here is from genome assembly GCF_054353895.1 of Mycoplasma sp. 394. Taxonomy (NCBI): domain Bacteria; kingdom Bacillati; phylum Mycoplasmatota; class Mollicutes; order Mycoplasmatales; family Mycoplasmataceae; genus Mycoplasma; species Mycoplasma sp. 394. Next base: position 12,184 of record NZ_JBTHHL010000003.1, read on the forward strand.
CAAAATAATGTAGATTCTGCATTACAAAAATCTTTTTATGATGACAATTATTTGGATACAAAATGAAATTTTGAAAACAATTTTTCTCCGAGAATACTAAATCCTGAAATTTTTGATCTGAAGACAAATAAATCACAGGAAATAATAAATTATTTGGACCCGATTAATACATATTTTCCTTTTCGTAAAATTTTGCGTTTTCAAATAAATGATGATTTAAAACAAAATGATTACTATATAAAAATTCAAAAAGAGAAATTAACTAGTGGTTCTATTTTTATTAGTTTTAAATTTGTTAAACAAAATAAACCAATCAGTTTTAATAAATATATTCAGCAAAGGTATGCTAAAAAACCTTTATTTGAAGTCAATAAACCACAAAGTACCTTATTTATAGATATTTCTAGATATTTAGAAAAAAACATAAAAAATAAGATGTTATTTTATATTTTCGCTTACGATGCCGATTCAAAAAATACTGAGGAAAAAATTTATGATTCTTTCTTGAAGAATCAAAACATTTGAAAATATCAACAACCTCAAAAAGAATCCATAAGAATTTTCCATCTAGAAAACACAATAATTTCATCTGAAACCTTTGATTTTACATCTGCTTTGGTTTATAATAAAAATGATAAATTGAAACAAGAGTATTATCGATTATTATCATTATTATATAATGGAAAATCTGCGCTTTCTTTGTTTGAAAACTATAAAAAATACAACAAATCAAATCCTTAATTTGATAAATCTTTTAAAATTGGGATATATCAACCTTTTATGCATGATGCTTTATATAATAAAATCTGAATTTGAGTAATTTTGTAGTATAAAAATAATAAAATTTATATTTTGTAAATTTTTATCCCTTGTATATAGTAATAAAAAACTGTAAATATGATACACACGGAGCAGTTGTTAGTGTATAATTAAAAAGCAATTTTTATATCATTATTGTTAATATTAATTTAGAAAGGATAAAATGCCAACAACTAATCAGTTAGTTACAAATGGTCGTAGTTCAAAGGTTAAAAAGCAAAATGCGCCTGCTTTAAACCAAAGCTACAACTCATTAATTAAAAAATCAAAAAAAATGGCTTCTCCATTTAAGCGTGGTGTATGTACTCGTGTCGCAACAATGACACCTAAAAAACCTAATTCAGCATTACGTAAATATGCTCGTGTTAAGTTATCAAATACAATGGAAGTTACAGCGTACATTCCAGGAGAAGGACACAACTTACAAGAGCACTCAGTGGTATTAATACGTGGTGGTCGTGTTAAGGACTTACCTGGAGTAAGATACCATATTGTTCGTGGAACACAAGATGCTGCTGGGGTTTCAAAACGTAATCAAGGTCGTAGTTTATACGGAACTAAAAAAGAAAAGAAATAAGCATAATAATTAATTTTAAACATAAGGAGGACAAATGTCAAGAAAGAAAAGTGCACCTATCCGTGAAGTACTTGCAGATCCAGTTTTTAATTCAGTAGTTGTTACAAAATTAATTAACCAAATTATGCTTGACGGAAAGAAATCTATCGCACAAGATATTTTATATTCAGCTTTTGAATTAATCAAAAGTAAAACTAACAAAGAACCAATGGAAGTATTTTTAGCTGCTGTTGAAAATATTACACCACAACTTGAAATTAGAACAAGAAGAATCGGTGGAACTAACTACCAAGTACCTACCGAAGTTCCTACTCGCAGAAAACAAACATTAGCATTAAGATGACTTGTTCAATATGCTAGATTAAGAAACGAAAAAACTATGGATGTTCGTTTAGCAAACGAAATCATTGATGCATCAAATAAAACTGGTGGAGCAATTAAAAAACGCGAAGACACCCACAAAATGGCAGAAGCTAACAGAGCTTTTGCACACTTTAGATGATAATCAGAGTTATAAAATAATATGGCAAGAGATTATGATTTAAAAGACTACCGTAATATCGGTATTATGGCCCACATTGATGCAGGAAAAACTACAACAACCGAAAGAATTTTATTCCATACAGGTAAAATCCATAAAATCGGGGAAACCCATGATGGTGGTTCTCAAATGGACTGAATGGATCAAGAAAAAGAAAGAGGAATTACCATCACATCTGCTGCTACAACAGCTTTTTGAAAAGGTAAAAGAATCAATATTATTGATACCCCTGGACACGTTGACTTCACCGTTGAAGTTGAACGTTCATTGCGTGTTTTAGATGGTGCAGTCGCTGTCTTAGATGCACAATCTGGTGTTGAACCACAAACTGAAACAGTATGAAGACAAGCAACAAACTACAAAGTTCCTAGAATAGTTTATGTAAACAAAATGGATAAAGCTGGTGCTGATTTTGCTGCTTCAGTTGCTTCTGTTAAACAACGTTTAGGCGGAAACGCTGTTGCTATTCAGTGACCAATTGGTGCTGAATCTGAATTCAAAGGAATTATCGACCTTGTAACCCGTGAAGCATATACATATAATGGCGAACCACAAGAAGAAGAATTTGCAACAGCAATCCCAGAAGATCTTAAAGACATCGTTGAAATTAAACGTCAAGAGTTATTAGAAGCAGTTGCTGCTTTTGATGATGAATTAATGATGAGTGTTTTAGAAGGACATGAAGTTGAAATACCTGCTTTCAAAGAAGCAATTCGTAAAGCAACTTTATCTTCCGAATTCTTCCCGGTAGTGTGTGGAACATCATTTAAAAATAAAGGTGTAAAAAAGATGATTGATGCTGTTGTTGATTATCTACCATCACCTGTTGATATTCCAGCAATCAAAGCACACGATAACGAGTATGAAGTTAGTGTTGAAGCAACCGATGATGGTGAATTTGCCGCATTAGCTTTTAAAGTTATGAACGATCCTTTTGTTGGTTCTTTAACTTTCTTTCGTGTATACCGTGGAGTTTTAACAAAAGGGAGTTATGTATATAACTCTACTAAGGGAGAAAAAGAAAGAATCGGACGTGTATTGCAAATGCATGCCAACAGTCGTGTCGAAATTGATGAATGTCGTGCCGGAGATATTGCTGCAGCTGTAGGTTTAAAATATACTACAACTGGGGACACTTTAGTTAATGAAAAAGGTGCGAAAATCATCTTAGAAAAAATGGTGTTCCCCGAACCTGTTATTTCTCAAGCTCTCGAACCTGAATCAAAAGCAGCTACCGAAAAACTTTCAATCGGATTACAAAAATTAGCTGCTGAAGATCCAACCTTTAGAACATATACCGATGATGAAACAGGTCAAACAATTATCGCTGGTATGGGTGAATTGCACCTTGATATTATTGTAGATCGTTTAAAACGTGAATTCGGAGTTCAAGCAAAGGTTGGTGCTCCACAAGTTTCTTACCGTGAAACAATCACAAAAACAGCAGATGTCGAAGGAAAACATATTAAACAATCAGGTGGTAAAGGGCAATATGGTCATGTTTGATTAAAATTTGAACCAAATCCTGATGGTGGTTTTGAATTTGTTGATAAAATTGTTGGTGGAAAAATCCCTAAAGAATACATTAAATCAATTCAAAAAGGACTTGAAGAAAAAATGGCTGCAGGAATTTTAGCAGGATATCAAATGATTGACATTAGAGCAACATTATTTGATGGTTCATACCATGATGTCGATTCATCTGAATTAGCATACAAAATAGCAGCTTCTAAGGCCTTAACAAAAGCAAAAGATATGATTGGGACTGTTTTATTAGAACCTATTATGGATGTTGCGGTTGTTGTTCCATCAGATCATATGGGAGATGTTATCGGCGATTTATCACGTCGTAGAGGACTGGTGAATGATCAAGAACAAAGAAGCGATGGTGCAGTTGTTGTTAAAGCAATGGTTCCGCTTGCTGAAATGTTTGGTTATTCAACCGAACTTAGATCAATGACTAGTGGACGTGGTACATATCAAATGCAATTTGATCACTATGAAAAAGCACCAAAAAACATTGCTGATGAAATTATTAAACGTAGAAATATTCAATCTAAAGACGAAGATTAATATTAACAATTTCATAAAATAATAACAAAACACAAGAAATTTTCTTGTGTTTTGTTATCTTAGATATGGATTTTATGTTTACTTACAACTTATTTCCATATCATTATATCTACTTTATTTTTAGTAGAAGACTTATAAATACATACTAATAACAAATAAATAAAAATTACTTTTTTGCATTATAATTTAAATATAAAAAAGTAACAAAACAAATTTATAATGCAACGCAAATGATACATTATACAAAATTTAATACGCATAAAGAAAGAATTTAATATAATTTAATAATATGAAAATAGACAAATCAAAAATTAAAAATTTTTCAATCATCGCACATATTGATCATGGTAAAAGTACCCTCGCTGATCGCATTCTTGAAATAACTAACACTGTTGCAACAAGAGAATTAAAAGAGCAATTTCTTGATTCAATGGATTTAGAAAAAGAGCGTGGAATTACTATAAAACTTAATGCAGTGCAAATTAAATATAAAGATTATATTTTTCATCTTATTGATACCCCTGGTCATGTTGATTTTACTTATGAAGTTTCACGTTCCTTGGCAGCTTCTGAAGGTGCTTTGTTACTAGTTGATGCAACACAAGGCATTGAGGCACAAACTCTTGCAAATGTATATCTTGCTCTAGAAAACAACCTTGAAATAATTCCGGTAATTAATAAAATTGATTTGTCATCTGCAGATGTGGAAGGTGTTAAAAAAGAAATTGAAGATGTTATCGGGATACCAACCGAGAATGCTGTATTAGTATCAGCAAAAACAGGATTAGGGGTAGATAAGTTACTTGAAGCAATTATAAAATATATCCCGTCTGCAAAAGATGCTGATGATGATAAACCATTAAAAGCTTTAATTTTCGATAGTTATTTTGATCCATACCGTGGTGTTGTAATGTTAGTTCGGATTTTTGAAGGGATTTTAAAAGTAGGTGATAAATTTAAATTTATGTCTCGAAACGATGAGAACAATCGCTATCATGTAATCGAATTAGGGGTCAGAAATCCTTATGAAACTAAAAAAGAGGTGTTACAAGCAGGTGAAGTAGGTTGAGTTTCTGCAGCCATCAGAGATGCTAAGGAAGTTAATGTCGGTGATACCATTACACATTTAGAAGAACCAACTCAAAATGCTTTACCTGGTTATAAGAAAATGAAACCTGTTGTTTTTACTGGATTTTATCCAGTTGATACACGAGATTATTCACTACTTAAAGAGAGTTTAGAAAAAATTTCTTTAAGTGATTCATCAATAAGTTGAGAACAAGAAACATCCAAAGCATTAGGATTTGGATTTCGTGTTGGTTTTTTAGGACTTTTACATATGGAAATCCTACAAGAACGATTAGATCGTGAATATAAAGTTGGTATCATTGCAACTTCTCCAAGTGTAGAATATAAAGTTACCACCACCAAAGGTGAAATAGAAATGATCGCCAATCCTACCTTACTCCCTGATCGAACATTTATTGAAAAAATCGAAGAACCTTATGTGCAAGCACAAATTTTTATCCCTAACGAATATATAGGTAATGTAATGGAATTATGCCAAAACAAGCGTGGGATATATAAGTCGCTTGAAATGATAGATTCTAAGCGTTCTAATGTAATTTATGAACTACCATTGGCTGAAACTATTTTTGATTTCTTTGACCGTCTTAAATCAACTACCAAGGGCTATGCTTCATTTGAATATGAATGATTAGGATATCGTGAAAGTGATTTAGTAAAAGTAGATATTTTACTTAACGGGGATAAAGTTGATGCTTTTTCAATTATATGTCATCGTGATCGAGCTTATGAACAAGCTCGACAATTATGTGTTAAACTAAAGGATGCTATTCCTAGACAAAACTTTGAAGTCCCTGTGCAAGCAACAATCGGTGGAAAAATTATCGCTCGCGAAACTATTAAGGCTTATCGAAAAGATGTTACTGCTAAGTTATATGGTGGAGATGTAACTCGAAGACAAAAGTTACTCAAAAAGCAAAAGGAAGGTAAAAAACGTATGAAAAAACTTGGTAGCATCGAAGTTCCACAAGAAGCCTTCTTATCAATTTTAAAAACTAATATAGAAACAAAAAAATAGGAGAAATATGAATAAAAAAGATGATTTTTATGAATATGTTAATGCAGAATGATTAAAAACTGCTAAAATACCAGAAGATCGTTCATCAATCGGATCTTTTGTTGAGTTAGAGTTAAATTTAGAAAAATTACTTAAGAACTTAATTTCCCAATGATCATTAGGTAAACAAGAATTGCCAGAAGATCATCCGATGATGTCTGATTTAGTAAAATTTTATCAACTCATTATTAATTCAAAAAAAAGAAATGAATTAGGTTGACAACCTGTTCGTAATTTTTTAGATAGAATATATCAATTTAACTCTTTTAATGATATTTTCAATGCAAATCGTGATGTGTGATTAAATTACAATTTCTTACCATTAGAATTACAAATTTATGAAGATTTTGCAGATAATGATAAAAGAATTTTGTGACTTGATTCAGTTTCAGTAATCTTGCCATCTAAGGAAACTTATGAGCAACCAAAAGAAAAAGAAAAATTACTTAATGCATGAAAAAATATGGTAAATGATTTACTTTTAGATTACGGTTTTGCTCAGCAAAAAGTAAATATAATGATTGAAAATGCGATTGCTTTTGATGATATTTATAAAGACCACATTCTTTCATCAGTCGAACAAGCAGATTATGTTTCCTTATATAATCTGAAAACCAGAGAAGAACTAAGTTTATTTTCTAAAAAATATGACCTTTTAAGACTCTTAGACTTAATTATTGGACAAAAAGTATCAGAAGCATCAATTCCAAACCTAAGACTTTTTGCTAAGTTTGATGAAATTTTTAATGAAGTAAACTTTGAAAAATTCCGTGATTCAATGTTTATTAAAAATATGCTAGCAACTACAACTTATTTATCAGAAGAAATAAGAATTAAAGCAACCGAGTATGCTAATGCAGTAAATTCAGTGGCAAAAGTAAGAGAATTAAATGATTTTGCATATGATTTAACCAGCAAGTTCTTTGGAATGCCACTCGGAATGTTCTATGCTGATAAATATTTTGGATCAAAAGCTAAAGCAGATGTAGAAAATATGATTGCATCTATGATTGATGTATACAAAGATAGTTTATTACATAACAGTTGACTATCAAAAGAAACAATTCAAAAAGCAATCTTGAAACTTGAAAAATTTGAACCAATGGTAGGTTATCCAGAAAAAATTCGTCCATATTATGCTAAATTTAAGGTAAAAACATATCAAGATGGTTCTAATATTTTTGAAAACATTAAGGAATTTAACAAACATATCAGTGAATATCAATTATCCTTATATCATAAATCAGAAGATAAAAAACTTTGGGGTATGACACCCGCTACAATTAATGCTTACTATAATCCAATGCGAAATCAAATTGTTTTTCCTGCTGCGATATTAGCATCTCCTTTTTATGATATAAATCAGTCTAAATCAGCTAATTTCGGTGGAATCGGGGTTGTTATCGCACATGAAATTTCACATGGTTTTGATAACAATGGGGCACAATTTGACGAAAACGGTAAGTTAAACAACTGATGAACTGCAAATGACTTAAATGAATTTAAAAAACGCACACAAGCTGTTATTGATCTTTATGACGGAACAGAGACAGAATATGGTAAAGTGAATGGAAAATTAACAGTTTCTGAAAATATCGCAGATTTAGGTGGATTTGATTGTGCTTTAAAAGCAGCTCAAAAATATCCTGATTTTGATGCACATGCATTCTTTGAAAACTGAGCTACTGTTTGACGAGCAATTTATAAAGAAGGTAGAGCAAAAAGACTACTTGATTCAGATGTACATGCTCCAACCAAAGTACGTGCAAATAAAGTTTTATCTAATAACGAATTATTTTTAAAAACCTATGATATAAAAGATGGTGATCAAATGTATTTATCATCTGAAAAGCGCATTAAAATTTGATAAAAATATCCACTTATGTGGATATTTTTATACAAAAAACAACCCTAGGTGGGCTGTTTGCAATAAATTTTTAAAGCTCTAAAATAAGTAAGGAAATTAAACTAATTCAATTAAGGCCATTCGAGTATTATCACCCAATCGTTTTGGTAATTTAATAATTCTTGTGTATCCACCGTTTCTTTGTGCATATTTAGGTGCTACTGTGTCAAATAAATGTTTAAGAACATTTTTGTTACCTTCAACTTTAATGTCGCGAACATATGAAGCTACTGCACGTCTGTTTGCTAAGGTAGGGGTTTTTGCTTTTTGAATCATACGTTCAGCATGTCTGCGAACTTCTTTTGCACGGGTTAAGGTTGTTGTTAGATGTCCATGAGCTAGCAACTCACTAACTAATGAACGCATTACACCAGTTCTTCATTTTGTATCACGTGAATAGATTTGTTTTGGATTTGCCATATTATTCAACTCCTTCTTTTAAAATAATACCTTGTTCAGCGAGTTTTTTGACGATTTCTTCAATAGATTTTTTACCTAAGTTTTTAATGTTTTCAAGGTCTTCAAGTTTCATTGCAGCAAATTCACTAAGTTTGCGTTTATTAGCTTTTTTAAGTGCATTATATGAACGAACACTTAAACCAAGTTGTGAAATATCAATATCATCATCAGGTTTTTCTTCTTCAACTTGTTTTGGTTCTTCAAAGATTTTTACATCTTCCATACTATCAACATTACCGATAACAGCGAATAAACCGATTAAAATTTCTGATGCAGATTTAATCGCTTGTTTTGCTGAAACCGTTCCGTTTGTCTTAATATTTAATTCAAGTTCTTCTTCAATCTTGGGTGATGATGAGTTTAGTTCTCTTTGTGTATATCATACTTTTTCAATTGGAGAAAAATCAGAATCAACTGCGATATATTCGGCCTTTTTAATATCTGTATCTAACGAAACTTTGATTTGTGGATTTAGTAAAAGAACTTTATTCTCCTCAAATGAAACAAATCCACGTCCTGCACGTAAAAACATTTCTAATTTTAATGCATTTGGATTCACTACTTCTGCAATGTGTACTGATGGATCAATAACACGAACACCAGGGTTTGAAATCTGCATTTTTCCTGCTGTTAATACACCTGATTCATCTGCTACCAATTTAACCTTAACAATTTCATTATCTGAAACAATATTAGGATCATAAGTGAATTTAACCTTACGCAAATTCATAATCAAACTTGGAACATCTTCTACAACTTCTTTAATTGTAGAAAATTCATGCTCTACCCCTTCGATGCGAACACAAAATGGTGCAAGCGAAGTAGTAGATGAAAGCAATACACGTCTTAATGCAACTCCTAATGTGTTTGCATAACCTCTTTCGAGTCCTTGTAAGGTGAATGTGGTTTCATTATCGTCTGTTTCTCTAAATACTGGTTTTTTTCTATAAGATAATTGTTTCATCTTTTCCATATCGAGACTCCTTTAAATACTATGGTATTAATTATTTTTTTGCACGTTCACGTTTTAAAATACGTTTTGGAGGTCTAGTACCATTATGCGGAACAGGTGTAACATCTTTGATTTCAGTAACTGTAATTCCAGCAACTTCAATTTGTTTTCTAGCAGCATCTTTACCTGCTCCTAGTCCTTTTAATTCAACCTTGACTGTCTTCATTCCGTGTTCTTTTGCAGCTTCCGCGGCTGCTTGTGCTGCTAAACCTGCAGCATATGGAGTTTTTTTCTTGGTCCCTTTATAACCAATTGCTCCTGCTGATGATCAAGCAATTACATCACCTTTTTCATCTGTGAAAGTAACAATAGTGTTTTGATTTGTTGAGTGAATATGTGCTATTCCACTAACAATATTTTTCTTTTTTGATTTACGAGCCATTATTTACCTTTCTTTCCTGCTACAGTTTTTCTTGGACCTTTACGGGTACGAGCATTCTTTTGGGTTGATTGACCACGAACTGGTAATCCTTTACGGTGTCTGATCCCACGGTAGCATTTAATTTCCATTAAACGTTTAATGTTTAAAGTTACTTCTCTGCGTAAATCACCTTCGGTGGTATATACTTTTGCAGCTTCACGAATTCTTGATAATTCTTCTTCACTTAGATTTTTAACACGAGCATCTTCACTTACTTTTGCAGTTTTACAAATTTCTTTTGCTAAGGTTCTTCCAATTCCATAAATGTAAGTTAATGAAACAACTACACGCTTATCATTTGGAATTTCAACATTTAAAATTCTAGCCATTTAACTTTCCTTTCTTATTAACCTTGTCTTTGTTTGTGTTTTGGATGAATACAAATCACACGGTTTACACCTTTACGTTTAATGATCTTACAATCTTTGCAAATACTCTTTACACTTGCTCTAACTTTCATAGTTTCTCCTTTTATTTATGACGATAGACAATGCGTCCTTGTGTCAAATCATAAGGACTCATTTCTACATCAACTGTATCACCAGGTAAAATACGAATATGATTTACACGCATTTTACCTGAAATATGAGCTTTAATTAGGGCACCGTTATCGCTTAATTCAACTGTATATAAGTCTGTTGTATGAGCTTCTTTAACGACTGCTTTAAATTTAATTGCGTCTTTTGCCAAATTATATTCCTTTCGTTAGAACGACACCTTGAAAATCCTTTATTAAAACGGTATGTTCATAATGGGCTGTATTTGTTTTATTAGCGCTAATAACAGTTCAACCATCTGATAAAATTTTAATATGTGGAGTTTGAATTATCATTGGTTCAATACAAAGAACCATACCGTTTTTTAATAATGGACCACTTCCTTTATGTCCTGTATTATTAACATTTGGATCTTGATGGAGATGACTTCCAATACCATGACCACAAAACTCAACAGGTGTATATAATCCGTTTTTTTTGATATACCTACCTATTGCAGCACTGATGTCACCAACTCGAGCGCCTCTTTTAATTGCTTTTAATCCTGCTTCAAAGGCTCCTTTTGCAACATCAATAAGTTTTTGGTCAGATGCAGATACATTACCAATAGCTTTGGTAAATGCACTATCACTATTAAACCCCTGTCAGATGCAACCGATATCAACACTAACTAAGTCACCATCTTTTATAATGTAATTATTAGGGATTCCGTGGATCAATTGTTCATTTACAGAGATGCATGTGGTTGCAGGAAAACCATATAAACCTAAAAAAGCTGGTTTAGCACCCCTTTTAGTAATTTCTTTAAAAGCTAATTGATCAATTTCTTTTAAAGAAACCCCTGGTCTTATGAAATCTCACAAAATTTGTTTTACTTCTGCCAAGATTTTACAACTTTTGGTAATTTTTTTGATTTGTTCTTCGTTTAAAATTTGAATCAATACTACCTCCAGATGTACTTTTGAAAACAAAAAAATGATACTTTTTCAAAAGTATCATAATTTTATCATCTTATTTTAAAATGAGAAGCAATTTCATTAGCAACTTCTTCAGGATCGCCTTCACAAGCAAAAGTTAGTAATTCACCTGTTTTTTTATAATATTCTAATAATGGTTTAGTTTGTTCATCGTATATTTTAAGACGGTTTTTAATTTTTTCAGGCTTGTCATCATCGCGTGAATAAAGCCTTCCACCATCAATATCGCAATAATCGGGAACGAAACTTCTTTTGAATTTTATATGATAACCTGTCCCACAAATTTCGCAAGCAAGTCTACCAGATAAACGTTCCATTATTATTTTTTCAGAAGCAGTTAATAATATAACTTTGAATTTTAAATTAGGAATTTGTTTTAGAAATTCTGCTTGTGCAATAGTACGTGGATAACCGTCTAAAATAAAAAACTTATTTTCTGCTCGTAGTTTCAAAATTGCATTTTTAACTATTTCATTTGTAATTTCATCAGGAACATATCCACCTGAGTTTACATAATATTCTACTTTCTGACCAAGTTGTGTTTTATTATGGATTTCTTGACGAAAAATATTTCCGGTAGATAAATGTATTCATTCGGTTTTCTTAGCAAAAACTCCTGCTACAGTTCCCTTACCTGCTCCAGGTTGTCCCATTAAAATTATATTTGTATCTATTTTTCCTATCATAATAATCCTGTTCCCATCTTCTTATCATCGTCTGATTTATCAGAATTTAAATTTTCAAAATTTTCAAGAGTAAGTCGTTTTGCCTTAGATAATTTGTTGCTCATACGACGTGCTTTAAGTTGTCCGAGTGTTTCAAGTGAAGTTGATACCAAAATCATTAAACCTGTTCCACCAAAAGCAATTGCTTGAGGAAGTATATGAGCCATAATTGCAATAAATTGCATACTTCCTAGAATTACTAAGTAAAGTGATGAAAATACACTTAAACGAAAAACTATAGCAACTAAATAATCTTGCGTTTCTTCACCAGGACGCACCCCAGGAATAAATGTAGAGTTTTTAGTAAAATCTTCTGCTATTTTATCAACTTTTGATTGCTGAATTCCCATTAACACTGAAAACACTAACACTATTACAATTAACAAAGTAAATCCAATCGGTTGAGTGAATTGTAAATTTGTGTTTATTCAAAATTTGGCAGCACTATGTTGTGGTAAAACATTAGCGATCATTGTAGGAAATGATAAAACTAACATTGCAAAAATTATAGGCATTATCCCGCCCGGATTCGCTTTAATTGGTAATTTACCCATTTCCTTACGACTCTTTGAGCGTCCTGCTCCGACTTGTTGAATCGGCACATGTCTTTCCGAAACATATACAATTGCAATTATTACAATTGTTAAAATATAAACTAATAAATAACTAATAAAGCTTATTATGCCTTTCATTATTACACTTTCAGCTAAATCACCTATATAATATAAAATTGCTGTATGAAACTGACGAGGTAACCTTGCTGCAATACCAGTAAAAATTAATAAACTAGTTCCGTTACCCACTCCTTTGTTGGTAATTTGTTCTGAAATAAAAAGTGCTAATAACGAAGCAGAAACTAAAATCATCGGAATTATAAAATATACTAATGCATTTTCACTAAAATACTGGGTTCCTGTAATTGAAATAAATACAGATGATGGACTCCCTGATGAAAGAGCTCTTGTTAAAAACACTGCCTGCGGATAAGCAATTGCTAATGTTACAAAACGGGTAATAACATTAATTTTCTTTCTTCCTTGTGGCCCACTTTGTGAAAGTTTGTAAATTGGTGGAACAAACTTTGATTGCAAAATCATCATTATCAAGGATGCATTAATAAAAGGGCTAATCCCTAAGGCAAAAATCGAAAACTGACGCAAACCCCCACCACCAATTAAATTAAGAGTGTTTAAAAAAGCATTATTCGAAAGTTGACTTGGATCAGCAATCCGAATAAATGGTGCTGTAATAGTGGTTCCAAAAACAAAAACAGTAAGCATTATAATCGTAAAAATAATTTTTTTACTTAAATTTTTATTCTCTCAAAACTTTCTTCAGCCTTTAGATAGTTTATATCAAAGATTACTAAAAGTCAACAAATTTACTCCTTTATAAAAAACATTTTAATTATACCTTTTTTTATTAAATATGTGTGCTTAAAATAGTAAAGATATTTTACATTTTTGTCTATGTATCATACTTTTAAATATTATATTGTTTTAATTAATATAATTTCAAAAAACTAAATTGCTTTTAAATTTCTTATTATTTTAACGAAATTTGAAAGCAATTTTAAAAATTTATAAAACAAACATTATTTTGCTTTTCAATTTTAAATGTAGCGAAAATAATTATATAATTAAAATTATGAATGAGCAATATAATGCAAGTAGTATCCAACAATTAAAAGGTTTACAAGCGGTTCGTAAGCGTCCTGGAATGTATATTGGTGGAACTGATGCAAATGGTTTACACCATCTTGTCTGAGAAATTGTAGATAATGCAATTGATGAAGCTTTGGCTGGTTATGCAAACAAAATAGCAGTATTTTTAAGAACAGATGGTTCGGTAAAAGTTACAGATAATGGTCGAGGAATCCCAGTAGATAAGATAAAAGATGACGATCGCAGTGCTGTAGAAGTTGTTTTTACTGAATTACATGCTGGTGGAAAATTCGATTCAAGTGCTTATAAAACATCAGGCGGTTTACACGGTGTTGGTTCAAGTGTTACCAATGCTTTGTCAACTCAATTAATAGCAACTGTAGCAAGAAATGGTAAATTATATCGCACTGTTTTCGAAGGTGATAATATTAAAGAGCGAACCCATGAAGTAGGAAAGAGCAAGGAGACAGGGACATCGGTTGAATTTTGACCCGATTATCATTTCTTTAAACGTGCTAAATTAAATATAGATACAATTTCTGAACGTTTAAAGGAAAGTGCTTTTTTAATCTCTAATTTAGAAATTAGAGTTGTTGATGAAAACATCGGTTTTGATGAAACTTATCAGTATAATAATGGTATTCAAGCATTTATTGATTTTCTAAATGATTCCAAAACACCTTTAACTAAGGCGATTTCATTTAAAGACACCAAAAAAGACATTGAAGTTGAATTTGGTTTTCAATGAACTGATTCGTATTCGAATTTGTTATTAAGTTTCGTTAATAATGTTAAAACTCGCGATGGTGGTAGTCACGAAATTGGATTACGTAATGCTTTTAACAAAATAGTTAATGAATACGCCTTGAAAGAAGGTTTTTTAAAAGGCAAAAACATCTTTGATTCTGAAGAAATCAAGGAGGGCCTTACTTGTGTTATTTCGCTCAAAATTCCTGAACATCTTTTAGAATTTGTTGGACAAACAAAAGACAAATTAGGAACACCTGAAGCAAAGAATATTAGTGAAGAAATTGTTTCAAAATACTTGCAAAAATGAATTGAAGATAATAAAAATCAATTTAAGAAAGTTTTGGAAAAAATTAAACGTGCATATGAAATCCGACTTGAAGAACGTAAGCGTCGCGATGAAGCAAGACAATCTAAGAAGTCACTAAAAGAAAAAAGTATTATAAGTGACAAATTAACTCCAGCGACATCAAAAAAGGCTTCTGAAAGAGAGTTATTTATTGTCGAAGGCGATTCAGCAGGGGGATCTGCTAAAAGTGGTCGTGATCGTCGTTATCAAGCGATTTTGCCTCTGCGCGGAAAGGTTATAAATTCTGAAAAGAAAAGTATTATTGATTTACTTAAAAATAATGAAATAGCAACTATTATCAATGCAATTGGTGCTGGTTTTGCCAAGGATTTTGATTTAAATAAATGCAATTACAATAAAATAGTTATTATGACGGATGCTGACACCGATGGGGCACATATTCAAATTTTATTACTTACTTTTTTTTACCGTTTTATGAAACCTTTAATTGAAGCAGGTAAAGTTTATATCGCAATTCCTCCGTTATATAAAATTACTAATAAAAGCAAAAAAAACATTTTATATGCTTGAGATGAAAATGATTTAAGGGATATATTAACAAAACAAAAAGGTGCTATCGAACTACAAAGATATAAAGGGCTCGGTGAGATGAATGCTGATCAATTATGAGAAACTACAATGAATCCACAAACACGTACATTAATTAAAATTAGTATCGAAGATGCTTCACTTGCTGAAAGAAGGGTTTCAATTTTAATGGGTGAAGATTCATCGAAACGCAAGCAGTGAATTGATAGTAACATTGATTTTTCAGAAGAAGATTTGGATTTTATAGAAAAAATGGAAAAAATAACAAAAAAACACTAAAAATTTACTTATTTTGTTATTTATTATGATATATAAATGTTTTTTGTTGTATAATAAAATTCCTAAGTGTATTGTCAAATGTGCTTAGGATTCATTATTGATATCAAAATACTTAATACTTAGTAAAATCAAAATATTCATTTAAATATCAAATCTATATTCTATTATTTTATTCGTAAATTTTCATTTAAATTTTTACTCAATAATTCATAAAAATATTTAGTTTATTTATGTTCTCTCTTTTCATTCAGTTTTCGTTAACAAAATTTCTCATTCATTATTCTTTGTTATCTCGTTATAATTTTTCACATAATTTAATTTCTTTCTTATATTTTGTTTAAACTCTATATAATATAAATTGAAAAATGTAAATTAAAAATTTTAAAAGTAGTCAAATTTTTGACTGCTTTTTTATACATATAAAGAACTACCTTCTAAGTTTTATAACATCTTTTCAAACATACGGAATAGAATTTGGTGTACTTCTAAGTTTTGTAATATATACAATATGATTTTCTTTGTTTATTTGTGTCATAGAAAACTTTTCAATATCCAACTTGTATTTAACTTGTTTAAAGGCATGTTCAGCGTCTGCTACTTCTTTTAAAACATTTTTACCCTTTATCAATATCATTTTTCCACCAACTCTGATAAGGTGAAAGGCAACTAAAATTAATGTTTGGATATCTGCAACAGCACGGGCTGTTACAATATCGTATATATTTTTTTGTTTTTGTTCCTCAACTCGTTTTTTATAAACTTTAATATTAGTGATATTTAATTCTTTAATAACAAGATTTAAAAAATCACAACGTTTTGTTAGTGGTTCATAGATATCAAGTTGAAAATTAGAATTTAAGTTAGCAATAAAATAAGGAACCGATGGAAAACCTACACCTGCACCGATATCTAATACATTGCATTTATCAAACACTTTCATTATTTTGTCCATAAATGCTAGGGATTCCAGGATCCCTTCACTTCATAAACGATCATCGGAAAAACCCGTTAAGTTCATTACTTTATTTTTTTCTTCTATTAAATTGACATAATTATCAAGTTTTTCAAAGTCTCAACCTTTTTGATAACACAACTTTTGCACATATTCTTTTGAATCCATAATAATATTTTAACTTATTCAAAGTTTCTTTGTATTAAATTTTCAAATTATAAAATTTTATTATAATATCAAAAAAAGATATCTGAAAGGACAGTTATGAAATTTGATACAATTTCGCTTGCAATCGTCTTTGCTTTAGCATCCTTGGCTTTATTTATTTATGCAACTAAAAAGTTATCTACATCATTAAAAAGTATCGGTGATTCAAAATTTCGTAAGGTGATAAAATTTATAACTAAAAATAACTATATTGCTTTGCTGGTAGGGATTCTATTCACAACTTTTATCCAATCTTCGGATGGTGCAATCGCATTAATAATGGGACTTTTAGCAGCACGATTTATAAGTTTAAGAGCAGCTATTGCCTTTTTACTCGGTGCAAATATCGGAACTGCAACAACATCCTTAATCGTTTCATTTCAATCAAGTTTTAAATTTACTGAATACTTTATTTTATTTATGGTTATCGGAGTGTTTGGTTCATTACTCACTAAAAAAGATAGATGACAAAACATTTTTTTGCTAGCAATTGCAATAGGAATGGTATTTTTATCACTAAAAATAATGTCATCTGCTGCAAAAGAAATTGTAAAACAAGATTTCTTTAAGAAAACCCTATCTGTTGCTGGAGCAAATCCATGATCTGCCTTCTTGTTTTCATTTGTTCTTACTGGGATTTTACAATCTTCTAGTGCAACTGTTACTTTATATCAAATTGTCTTTAAAGAGCAAGATACATTACAAATTTATTCAGCTATCGCCTTAGTTCTTGGTGCTAATTTAGGAACAACTATAACCGGTTTAATAGTTTCTTTCACATCTAAAAATAATAATTCTAAGAAAATTGCTATTTTATGAGGATTTACTAATTTATCAATTGCCTTACTTATCTTGCCTTTCTTATATCCTTTAACTTATTATGCAGACTTTATATTATTAATGGCACCCACACAAAAAACCTTGCAATTATCCTTGGCTCACTTGTTCTTTAACTTCATCTTAGTCGGTATTTTCTTTTGGTTAATTAAATATCTTGAATTATTTGTAAATAAGATTATAAAAGATAAAAATATAAACAAAGAATTTGAAATTATTCTGCCTGCTCAACTGATTAATGAAAACCCATCATTGGCACTAAAGGCTGCTAAAAATGCCTTGTATACCCAAGGTAAAATTTCTCAAAAAGGAATGAAATTACTTTGAGAATATATAAAAAGTGGAGATCAAAAAATCTTGAGAGAATACCATCACTTGGAAGAAGTTATTGATAATACACGGACATTAATATATAACTATTTAGTTCAGCTTAACAGTCGCAATTTAAATACCGACGATGCTAAATTGCATTTATCATTAATTCTTTCAAGTCGTTCAGTTGATAAAATAATGGGATTGGGAAATGATGTTATCTTAGAATTAAATAAAACTTATATATCAAAATCAACACAAAAATTCGACTTAGATAGCGAAATAATAACTGAAATAAGTGAATTAGTAGAATCTTTGCAGACTTTGTTAAAAAATTCAATCAGACAATTAGAAAACCAAACTGATGAAAGAAGTAATTTTATTGATAAACTATACACAAATATTAATAGTTTATCGGATGAATTCACTAAAGTAAATGTAGAACGTTTGAAAACACAAAATGGACAAAAGCAACTTGATAAAGATTTTGATTATGGTATTTTATTAAGAACCATCGAAAGAATTGCACATCACTGTCAAAGAATAAATCATTATATTAAAAACACTAGACTTAATATTCATGATATTTCACTTGATGAACAAAAAAACTTTGTTGATGTTTAGGGAATTTGCATATTTTATATGCTTTTGTATTTTTCGTTTTATCAGAATAATTGTGTAAAATTATATCAAGTCAAAAAGGAGATGAAATGAGTAGAACATTGATAAAATTAGGTGATCCTATAACAGGTTTATCAGGTGTTATAGGTATTCCGGTTCAAAGTTATAATATCCCTCCTAATTATCACAAAATAATAGATGCAAGGTTAGAAAGCACGGGATATGATAATGAATTAAAAAAAGAAAAAAATAATCATATTCTTGAAATGGCTGGTGAATTATATTTATTTGAAAAATCACTTCCTGACTTTCTTAATTCAAGCATGTCATTAAATGAACTAATGAGTAAGGTAAGTAAAAAAAATTTCAGCAAACTATTAAACAAATATGTAAGAAGATTAGTAGATGATAAAGTTATTTCAAGTAGTGATGCAAATTTAATTACAAACCAAAGTCCAAAAAAATTTAATGAAATGTATGATAAATTTCTTGGTGAATTAAGACTTTCTGTCGATAAATTGAAGCTACAGATACAAGAAAATATTAAGAAAGAAAAAAGAATAAGAAAAATTAATAGGGTATCTCTAGATGATGAAAAAGGATATAAAATAAATATTGAAGATGATATAGAAAATTCAAAAAAAATAACTATTAGGTTCTTTGAGGTTGAGAAAAAAATAGAGCAAATAAAACCTATTTTGAAACTCTTGAATGAAGGGGTTAAAAGTACTAATGATATATTATTAAAATTAAATTCTGCTTATCTTTCTCTTGCTGTTACTTCTACATTATCAGGAATTGTAGCATTTTTTATTCCAGTTGTTGGTGCTGTTTTAGGTGCTGGTTCTGCTTTTTCATTAATTGTTCTAACAGGGGTTATAATTTATTTTAAGACAAGAAAACAGAATTTTTTAGATAAAAATGCAGCATTAAAAAAAATAATTTCACTTGATGATGGATCTAATGTTGAAGAATCAAAAATATCTTATTTCTATGATGCATACGACTTTGCATCTAATGGATGAAAAATAACAGACAATATTTTTAAATTAGTAATGTATTTTAAAAGTAAAATTTCAAATGCTATTAAGGATATGCTAGAATTTTCATTACCTTCTTTAGAATCATTAGGGATTGATGGCTTATCAATAATACTTGCATTAGGTGATAGAACACAAATACAAAGAGAAAATGATATTATAAATAATTATACAAGTGATTTAAAGAAGACATTAGATTCGCTATATAATGAATTAAATAACATAAAAAAAGTAGAATGAGTTGTAATAAAAGAGACACCTAAAAACGATTCATATAATCATGGCGGAAAAGGTGGAAGAAATTTAGTCTTCAAAAACCTTGAAACTGGTCAAATCCTTACAATTAATGAAATGTTACAACAAACAGACTTGCAACTATATAAATGGGGACTAAAAAAAGTATATAACCCTGCTCGAAAAGTAACATATATAAGAAAATTACCAAATAAAACAAAGTTAGATAATTTAGGTTAATATGTTTTTATTATTTCTTTCTCTCCTAATACTTCCTGCAATATTACCACTTAGTATGGTATTAATTCTTATTATTTATAAATATTGTTTTCAAATTTTCTTTTATATCCTTAATGATACATACAAAAGACATCAAATGTTACACACAAATAAATACCATATTCATTTTGTGCATGGTTGATATTTAATGAATAAGAAAATAAATAAGTTAGTGATACTTCATATTATTTTGTTTTTATTTACATTTTTACTTCACTCAGGAGCAATCATTGCAACTTTTATGTTAGTTCCTTATTTGCAAGAAGATTTCATAAATTTATTTTACTCACTTATTCCACCAGCACTTTTAATAACTATTGCATCTGTTTCAATTTTTTATATTATATTCATTAGAAATATGTATATATCTATAAAATCAAAGTCATATTTCAATACAATAATAAAATCAACAAAGATAACTTATGACAATATGTTAAATGATGAATTTAAAAATAATGGATTATTACCCCTTAATTACATTGTTATATATGATATTATAGCAATGTGAAATATAATTAATATTAAAAAGCTTAAAAAGATTTTTAAAGAAGATACATATTACATTCTAGCTTTTTATATTTATAATATGGATAAATCAGAAAAAAGTGAGTACATAGATAACTATCAAGGGTTTTTCTATAACTATGTAAATTATTTTAATAAGGATGATGTCTAATGTTTGTATGAGCAATTATTAATATTTTTCTTGCTTTAGCTACCATCTATATTTCATTATATTCTTATTTTGTTCTTAGATTCTTTACTATAAACTTTAAATTTTTAATCAAGAAAACTAATATTTTAATAAAGATAAAGCAAACAAAAACACATTACACATTCAAATATGGTGCATTAGCTTTTTTGAAATGACAAAGAATCACACATCTTTTCTTTGTTTTTTTAAGTTTTTTCTTAATTATTTTGATTACTATAAATGCGCTTCTTGTAATTAAATTTAACAGTAGTAAGCTATCAGTAAGTGCAGAAGCACTTTTATATATTAATATAACCTATATACCTCACTTTTTACTTTGTTTTATTTGTAGCATTCTATTTATTAAACTTAGAATCAATCGCACAAATATTATTTATAAACTTATTGATAAATTTGAATTCACCTTTGATGATTATTTTCTTCCTAAAAAAACACCAAAGTTAAACAAAAGAAACGAAACTTTTTTTGATTTTTATCATTTAAAAGGTAGAATGGTTGTTTTAAACATATATCCATTAAGAATATTTATAAAATCAAAATTAGATATTATAAATATTCATTATTTTATGATTTGAGGCTATCACTTTGATGAAATTAATAAAGGAAACTATATTTGAGAAGGGTTATATGCACAATTTTGAAATTATAAGAAGGTTTCTATATTTGACAACAACAATTCATTAAAAAACTTTTAAATATATACATAGATTGATAGGTTGTCTTAAATATTTTCATAAAATTTATATAAGGAGTTAAAATGAAGAAAATATTATTAAATTTAGGTGATCCGTTTGCAAGTTTAAGCAGTATTACAAATATGCCAGTATACGAATATAAAATAAATCATAATCATGAAAATATGAATCAATCAAATACAGGAATTAATACATTTATTGATTATGAATATTTAATGAAAACAATTGATGAAAAGTTGTTTACAAACAAATTAAATGGTGACAATTTCTTTCGTTTCTTAAATTCTGAAAAAAAGAACAAAAGTTTAAAAAATTTAATTTCTTTTCAAGATTTTAAGAAAATGTTTGACTATTATATTGTAAATCTGAAAAAGAGTGGAAAAATTGCTCCATACCAAGAAAAAGAAATCATAGATTATAATATTCATCAAATATATTCAAAATTTATAGATGAATTCGAAATTTCTGTTAATTCTGTTGTTAATGATATTACAAAGAAAATAAAAAAAGTTAAAGTAAAATCTAACATAAAAAGAGTTCTAATAAATAATGATTTGAGATATACTATAAATATAGACCAAAATGAAGTTAATTCAAAAAAACTAAACATTAAATTTCATGAATTAGAAGCCGAAGCAGAAAATATTAAGGAAGTTTATTCTATAATAGAAAATAACATTAATTCAATACAATCTAAAATAAAAAATGCAACAATAGCATCAATAGCAACGACAGCTGCTTCTGTGTTATCATCAGTATTATCTTTTTTCTTTCCGTTTATTTTTGCTTTTGTTAGTGTAGGCACTTCTGTGGTATCGCTAGGAATAACATTTTATATAGACTCACTTAAAAATCAAAAAGAAGCTTTATTATCAAAAAAAGAATTTATAAATAAATTGCTTAACATAAAATCTAACACAACCTCACTTGATGACTGATACACAGCTTTTAATTATATATGGGGCGTAACTAACGGTATAACTGGTAATGTATTTAGAATTGCAATGAATTATAAAAAAATTAAAATCTGTTGGTAGTTTTGCATCAAAACTTGTTAAAGCAATACCATCCATTACTTTTACAGGAATTGATCTTGCTTCATTAGGTGTTAGTATAGATGAATTAAACAAACTTAATAAAGAAACAGAAGAAATTCTAAAGTTTTTGTTAAATCTTACAAGTAAATTAAATGAAATCGACAAATACTTAGATGATATTAGAAAAATTGAATGAGTTGTAATGAAAGAAACTGTTCAAACAGATTCTTATGAAAATGGTGGAACAGGGGGTAGAAATCTATTATTTAAGAATTTAAAAACAGGTGAATTTAAAACTATTGATCAGATGCTTAGTGTTTCAGAATGACAACTGTATGAATGAGGACTTCAAAAAGTATATAATCCTGCTAAAAACATATGGTATATAAGAAAATTACCAAATAAGACTAAACTAGATAATCTAGGATAAATATGTGATTTTTAGCAATTTTACTTATTTCTGTTTTTATGTATTTCCTTATAAATCCAATTATTTTTTCTGTTGTATATTACTTTAGATTAAATATTTTTTATTATATTTTAATAGATACATATAAAAGAGACATTGAATCCAATAAAAATTATCATATTCACTTTATAAACGGGTGAAATATTATAAAAATTCAAACAAAGCAATACAACTTTATTTCTTTTATTATATTATTTGTAATAATATTCTTATTCATATCTGAAATTTCTTTTTTATTATCAATGAATTATATGACTTTTTTATCAGGTTATGATAATCAAATAGTTTATTATATTCTTCCTGCTGTTATAATGAGTCTTATAGCATATACACCATATTTTCTAACTGTATATAAACATATTAAATTTTCATTGAAAGCAATAAAACATTTTGATTCAAAATTGAAGAATATAACAATAAACTATGAAAAATGGTTACCAATTGAGTTTAAAAACAACGGATTATTACCGATAAATTATATGCATATTTATTCTTTTTTGATGATATATAACAAAATAGATATTAAAAAAATAAGAAAAGTTTTTAAGGAAAATACATATTATATTCTTGCTTTCTTTATCTACAATATGCATCTGTCAAAACAAACAGAACATCAAAGTTATTATATAGGTATGTATTATAACTATATTAATTATTTCAATAAATAAGGTATAAAATATGATTTTTGTATTTTTTGCAATTAACTCTGTTGTAGATATACTGTTAGTAATTTTTAATATTTATATTATTTTTTATTTTATCTTTTTAAAAAGATTATCTACTTTTTCAATTTATAAGATGCATAAATTAATTAAAATTAATCAAACCATAACTAATGTCATCTTTAAAAAAGGTGCTAATTCTTTTATTAAGTTAATGAAAAAGTTTTATTTTATTTTATTGTTGAATATAATCTTTTGTCTACTTGCTATTATTTTAAATTTTATTTTTTATAATATTATTTATGATAAAAACAGAATAATTTCTAATGCAGTTAATTTTATAGAAAATTATTCAAATTATAAATTCTCTATTAATTATCTTACATATGCTTACATTCCAGGGGCAGTTGATATTATAATTCCTTTATTATTACTTATTTTTTACACTTTATTATTTAAAAAACAAACAAACCAAATAAAAAATTTGATAAATAGCTTTACTTTTTCCTATTGTAATTATTTTATACCAAAGCCTTTTTTTGAGAATTTAATACAAGTAAAGAAATTTTATTTCGATTATCATAGTATAAATAAAAAAGTTAATTTAGATATACATAATCATAAAGAACAAATACATAATGAAAAAGAAAGATTATATATTTTTTATTTTATCATCTGAGGATATCATTTTGATCAAATAAATAAAGGAAATATGATTTATGATGACTTATATTCTAATTTCATAACAACCTATCAAAAGGTATTTAATGAAGATATAATTTACCAAACATCAGAAAATAAAAATTTAGCAATTTAATTATTTATTTGCTAAATTTTTATTTTTGTGCTAGAATATTATTATGATTAAAGAGGAAATAAACAAAGGTCATGAGTTAATTCTAAAGTACACTGTGCTTTTATATATTGAATCAGGCGAGGCAGTAAGTAGTGCAAAACTTATTAAAAGATTTAATGAAATAACTTTTTCACCTGCTAAAATTCGGTATTTAATGAATGATTTAGAAAACAAGGAATTTTTGATAAAACCGCATTTATCTAGTGGTCGCATCCCAACATCAAAAGGACTGAGCTATTATGCAAACTTTTTATCAGAAACATATGAAGAAAAGTTGTTAAGAAAACTTGAAAAGATTTTAGACAAAAAAAGAAATGAAATAGACACAACTATTGAGCAAGCAGCAAAAATTATTTCAGAAATTACTAATTTAACATTAGTTACAACTGA
The DNA here is from genome assembly GCF_054353895.1 of Mycoplasma sp. 394. Taxonomy (NCBI): domain Bacteria; kingdom Bacillati; phylum Mycoplasmatota; class Mollicutes; order Mycoplasmatales; family Mycoplasmataceae; genus Mycoplasma; species Mycoplasma sp. 394. The sequence goes on from NZ_JBTHHL010000003.1 coordinate 37,228, forward strand.
TTTATCACAAAAGCATCTGCTCAAAAGCATCGAAATGGTTCCATTAGATCAACATCGAGCCACGATTGTAATGGTAATTTCAAATGGAGAAGTTTTTTCAAAAATAATTACTTTTGATAAAGATGTAAGCATTAATGACTTACGAATTGCGATAAAGATATTTAAAGATCGCCTTATTGATATCCCATTAGATAAGTTAGCAGACCATGTTTTATCACTTGCTGAACCGCTTGCATCACAAATTAAGAATTATCAAAAGGTAATCGATTCATTTATTACTCAGGTTTTTACAGAAAAAATTAATCACATTACTCAAAATAAAGTTTTTGGTAAATCGAATATTATCTTAAGAGATGATATAAATAGAGAGACATTAAATAAGATGTTAGAATTAATCGAAAACTATTCTGTTTGAGATCGCATTGAAGAAAGTGTTGAAAATGATCAAAAACTTAAAATATCAATTAACGATGAACGAACATATATGTCTAAGCGAATCGAAAACAATAGCAATGTCACTGAGGTTTCAGTAATTGGTGCTCAAGCATCTGATTACGATGCAATGCGAACAGCATTAAATGTTTTAGAAATTTTACTAAAGAAAAGAGGTTAATATGTTTAATAAAAAATATAAACATGGAGATAAAATAACAGGTGATTTTCGTCTTTATTTAGATGGTCACCATCAAAAAGAATATGATAAAAATACTACAATTACCTTAGGAAATAATGAATATTTACCAGATTTAGATAAATATATCATTGGTCGTAAATATAAGAAAGTTTTAGAGGTTGAATTTACTTATTCTAAAAAGTTCGATGATCCAAAATTTGCCGGAAAAACAGTTAGGTTAGTAATATCACATGTAAATTCAAACCATATTGTTTCAGATGATAGCATAGTTGAAGAAGGTGGGGTCAAAGAAGAACTTGCAAAACTAAGAGCAGAAGTTTTCCTTTTAAGACAACAAATTGCTCAAAAAGATTTAGATATACTTAAATTACAAACAGAGTTTAAAGAAAAAGCATCGCAGTTATCAAAAAAGGCAGATCAGATGTTACAACAAGAAATTCAAAACCAAAAGCAAAAACTTGAAAACGAACGAAATGATATTAAAAATTATGCTTTGCAATCTTTCTTTGAAGATTTTGTTATTCCATATAACAACCTTGTAATGGCAGTTAACTTTGGAAGTAATTCAACATCTGAGGAAACTCGTAATTACACAATTGGATTTAATATTGTTTTAAAACAATTTGAAGATGTTTTTTCAAGTAATGGTGTTGAAATAATTAATCCACAACTTGAAACTGAATTTGATCCAAGTTCACAAGCAGTAGTTGATTTTATCGACTCCGATATTGATAATATAGTAAAAAAAGTTACAGCATATGGTTTAAAATTAAACTCGCGTTTAATTAAACCTGCATCAGTTATACTGACAAAAAAAATTAGCAATTAAATTCTTTGTTTGCTAAATTATGTTATAATTAATCTATATAACAAACAAAAACAAAAAAACTATTAAGGAGAAAATCATGGCAAAAGAAATTATTTTAGGAATAGATTTAGGAACTACAAATTCAGTAGTTACAATTATGGATGGAAAAAAATCAGTAGTTTTAGAAAACCCTAACGGTAAAAGAACTACTCCATCTGTAGTATCGTTTAAAAACGGAGAGCAAATTGTAGGGGATAATGCTAAACGTCAAGTTGAAACTAACCCAAATACAGTTATCTCTATTAAAAGACTTATGGGAACTGATAAAACAGTTCATGTAAATGGAAGAGACTATAAACCAGAAGAAATTTCAGCAATGATTCTTTCATATATGAAAGAATATGCTGAAGCAAAATTAGGAACAAAAGTTAAAAAAGCAGTTATTACTGTTCCTGCATACTTTGACAATGCACAACGTGAAGCAACTAAAATTGCTGGTAAAATAGCAGGATTAGATGTATTAAGAATTATTAATGAACCTACAGCGGCTGCATTAGCATTCGGTCTTGATAAAGATCATAAAGGAATGAAAGTATTAGTATATGATCTTGGTGGAGGAACATTTGATGTTTCAGTTCTCGAAGTAGAAGATGGAACATTTGATGTATTATCTACCTCAGGTGATAACCACCTAGGTGGAGATGATTGAGATCATGAAATTGTAAACTGATTAACTAAGAAAATTAAAGATGTTTATAAATTTGAAGTTGGAACTGATAAAACTCGTTTAAATCGTCTTAAGGAAGCTGCTGAAAAAGCAAAAATTGATCTTTCTGAGCAAGGACAAGTTACTATTGCAATTCCTTTCTTTGGAATGACAGAAAATGGACCTGTTAATGTTGAATTAAACCTAAAGCGTAGCGAATTCGAAGAAATGACATCACATTTATTAGATCGCACTAGAAAACCAATTGAAGATGCTTTAAAAGAAGCTGGAATTACTGCTAAGGATTTGCATGAAGTATTATTAGTTGGTGGATCAACTCGTATGCCTGCAGTGCAAGATATGGTAAAACGTACCTTAAATAAAGAACCTAACCGTTCAATTAACCCTGATGAAGTCGTTTCAATTGGTGCCGCTATTCAAGGGGCTGTATTGGCAGGTGATATTGATGATATCTTATTATTAGATGTTACACCATTAACCTTAGGAATTGAAACTATGGGAGGTATTGCAACTCCATTAATCAACAGAAATACCACAATTCCTGTAACTAAATCACAAGTATTCTCAACAGCAGCTGATAATCAAACCGAAGTAACAATCCGTGTTGTGCAAGGTGAAAGACAAATGGCATCAGATAATAAGACTTTAGGTCAATTCAATCTTGGTGGAATCGAACCTGCACCTCGTGGAGTACCACAAATTGAAGTAAGTTTTACAATTGATGTTAATGGTATTACAACTGTTACAGCTAAAGATTTAAAAACAAATAAAGATGCAAAAATTACAATCACAAATTCAACAAAACTTTCTGAAGAAGAAATTCAAAGAATGGTTAAAGAAGCAGAAGCAAACAAAGAAGCAGATGCAAAGCGCAAAGAAGAAGTTGAAACCATTGTTCGTGCTGAATCATTAATCGACCAAATTAAAAAGGCAACTGCCGAACAAGGTGATAAAATGGATGAAAAAGCAAAAGCAGAGAGTGAAAAACTTATTAACGAATTACAAGAATTAATTGATAAAAAAGATATTCCTGCATTAAAAACAAAATTAGAATCAGTAGAAAATGTAATGCGTGATTTTGCAAACTATGCAGCACAACAAAATGCTACAAAATCTGAAACAAAAAATTCCGACGAAGACACAGCAACAGTTGTAGAAGACTAAAAATAACCCTATTATGGGTTATTTTTTTTACTTTTAAGTCTAGATAATAGGCTTAAAAGTAATTTTATATTACTATATAGTAATTTTTATATAGAAAAACAAATTTTATAATATAATATAACTTATGTAGAAAGGTAAGTATGAGTAAAATTACCAATTATAATGGTTTTGAACATTCTTTTAATGAGCAAAAAGCTTATGAATATATAGATGTTCTAAAAACTTTTTTAAATGATATGTTACAAAAAGCAAATGCAAAAGGATTTGTTGTCGGAATTAGCGGAGGAATTGACTCATCGTTAACATATGCTTTAGCGAAATCTGTAACAGATAATACGATTGGGGTTGTAATACCGGTGCAATCAATGCTACAAGCCGATTTAGCAGATATACAAGCACTTGAACAAAGGTTTAACACAAAGTTTAAAACTATTAAATTAGGTGCTGCATTTAAGGCAATAAGCAAGGAATTAAACCTAGCAAACCCTCTTTCAATCGCTAATATTAAGCCACGTTTAAGAATGACAACTTTATATGCAATAGCACAAGAAAATAATTATTTAGTTTTAGGAACTGATAATGCTGATGAAGTATATATAGGTTACTTTACTAAATACGGTGATGGTGGAGCAGATTTATTACCTATTTGTCAACTAACAAAGGGTGAAGTTGCTTATCTAGCTCAACTTTTAGGTGTACCGGATAGTATTATAAATAAAAAGCCATCAGCTGGTTTATGAGATGGACAAACAGATGAAGGTGAACTCGGTTTTTCATATCGTCAATTAGATTTTTATATAAATCACCTTGATAAACCACAAATTATTAAACAACACTTAACAAAAGATATAATCAATAAAATAGAATATAGACATAAAAATACAGAACATAAAAGACAACCTGTTTTTAAACCAAAACCAGTAGAATAGGAGACATTATGGCAGGACATTCACACTCAGCTAATATTGCACACCGTAAGGGTGCCCAAGATGCAGCAAGAGGAAAAATTTTTCAAAAACTTTCAAAAGAAATTTTTGTTGCTGCTCAATTAGGACCAGATCCAGATAAAAATCCTACTTTAAAACTTGCTATTTCAAAAGCAAAAGCAAAAAATATGCCAAAAGACAATATCGAAAGAGCAATCGCTAAGGCAGCAGGGAACAAAGATGGTTCATCATATACAGAATTAATTTTTAATGCTACTATTAGTGGTGGTGCTACCTTTATTGTTGTAACTTTATCTGATAATATAAATCGTGTTAAATCGAATATCCAAGCATATTTTAATAAGCAAAATGCAACCTTAGGAAAAACCGGACAGATACCTTTTTCATTTGATAAAAAAGGTATTATCGAATTTAGCAAACAAAATATTTCAGAAGATGATTTAATGCTTATCGCATTAGAAAATGGTGCAGATGATGTACAAAGTAATAATGAAACATTTGTCATCTTAGCACAACCTGAAAACTTTAGTGAGCTTAAATCTGCACTTGAAACAGAGTTTAAAATCGATAACTTTATCCAATGTGAAGTTACATATATTCCAAATATGTATGTAAATTATGATGCAGAAAAACAAGCAAAATTATTGGATTTTGTTGAAAAATTAAAAGATGACGATGATGTACAAGATGTATTTCATAATGTAGAAATTAACTAATGCAGTGATTAAATAATCTTTATTTAGGTATTAACGACAGGATAAATAACCCTTATTTATCGAAATTTTTATTAAGTTTAATCTTTTTAATTGTTCTTTTAATGGTTCCTATTATCTTATCATTTGTGCTACCTATATTTAAAAAACAAATTCAAAAAACTAAAGTATACTTATATGCTTTTTCAACTGGTTTTTTTATAATACTTGCTTCCTTTGGTTTCTTACGTGAATCATTAGAAGTTGCTTCGCATCATTCTGAAATATTTGGCGAAGGTACATCAGTATATTATTTATCTAATATTGGTATGGTAGGTGGAGGAATTTTAGTCGGATTAACATTTGCTTTTGTTTTAAAATTTGTTATTTCTTCAAAATTAAACAAACAACTGATGAAGTCAAAAAAACTTAGTGTTTTTGTCCACGAACATAAACATAGCAACAGCGAACATGACCACACCCACAGTCATGAAGAATTTTTAAGCAACCGAGAAGATAAGTTACAACTTGTAGAAAATACTCTACTAGCAAAAACTGAAGGAAAGTTAAAACTTATCGCTCTGCTATTATTACTTACACATCGCATCCCGGAAGGATTATTAATTGGTTATAACCTTTCACAAGTAGCAGCCGATGCATCAAAAGCAAGCGATATTACTGTAGCATACTTTATTTCCTTAATCTTACATCTTATACCCGAAGAAACCATCTTCTACCTTAGATTACGGGATGCAGGATTTTCCCCTTGAAAAGCATTATTTACATCGTTTGCTGGGTTAGGTTTATTTTTACCCTTTATCCTAATTGGTATTTATGGTGGTGATTTTGTAAGTGATCCTCTTAAAAGTCTAATTTATTCAGGTATAGGTGGTATCTTTATTTTTACATCATTAGTTGAATTCTTCCCTGAATTCTATCATGAAATATTTAATAAGAAAAAATGATTTATTACTTTATTAATGTTATTTTTAGGAGTTGTTTTTTCAGTTATTATTCTTTCAATCCATTCACATGGTCATTAAAAATACGGAAATTTTCCGTTTTTTTTAATTACTATAAATATTTTTTATCAAATATCCCAATATATGGTAAGTTTCTGAGTTTTTCTTTATAATCCAAACCAAAACCAACCAAGAATTCATCCGGAACTTTTATTGCTGAAAAATCTGCTTGCAAATCATTCTTTCGATGAAACGGTTTATCTAACAAAGTTAAAATTCTTAGTGATTTTGGTTTACGTGATAATAAAAGGTTTTGAATTTTTTCTAATGTAATTCCACTGTCAATGATATCTTCAACAATTAAAACATCTTTATCAAAAATATCTTCTGCTAAGTCCATAATTATTTTTACACTACCTTTGGATTGGCTGCCACCTGCATAACTGCTTGCTGTAATAAAATCAAGCGAATGATCAACTTCAACATCTTTAATCAATTGTGCTAAAAACGGTATAGAACCTTTTAGTAGACCTACAATAACTAAGTTATTGCTTGCTTGGTAAGTTTGATTAATTCAATCTGCACACTTTTTAATTTCTGCTTCCAAAAATTCTTGTGTGTATAATATTTCTTTAATGTGTGGGTGTTTGTTCATTTGTTCTCCTTGTGTTATATTAAAAAAGCCGTAGCAAAATACGGCTTAATTCTATAAATGTTCTACATTTATAATTTTTACAGAATATTTATTTGGAGCTTCAATTTCAATAATATCTCCTGGTTTTCTACCAATCATAGCAACTGCTAAAGGACTTGACATTGATACCTTATTTTCAAACGGATTGGTATCGTGTGATCCAGTAATAGTAACTGACTTTTCTACTTTCTTTTCCAGCACTAAAAACGTTACCAACGAGTTTATTCCAACGGTGGTATCAGATTTATCATGTTTTGATTCGATAATTTGTGCATTATCAAGAATATTCTCAAGTTCGCTTATACGTCCTTCGACAATTCCCTGACGTTCCCTTGCTGCATCGTATTCGGCATTTTCAGATAAGTCACCTTGAGCACGTGCTTCTTTAAGGGCTTCCTGCACCGCCTTACGTTCAATGTTGACTAAATTTTCATATTCAGTTTTATACTCATCATATTTTTCTTGTGAAAGGTAAATAATGTTTTTATTGTCCATTTGATACTCCTAAATTATCTGTTATTATATCGCTTTTTACAATAAACAAGAATCGATTTGTAATATATGATACTTCATGCTTAATATTTTTATTTTTAAGTTTTTTATCTAACTCTAAAATTTCTGAATTTTTATATTTCTTTAGGTTTATAGCAAGCATACCTTTTGCATTAAGATTTGGATAATAATTTTCATACAAAGTATTAAGGTTCTTATCGCTGTTAAAAACTGCTACAAAATCAATATTTTCATTATTATAAGGTAATACTGGTTGCATAAATTGATCCGGAAGTTTTCTACGAACTTCATTATATTTTATAAAATCAAATTCATCTAAGTCGTAATAACCTGCTAATTTGACTTTTTCAACCAAGCAAGCAAAAGGGAATAAATCATTTTTCGATATTACTAACAATGAAGTATATTTATTTATATAAAATGTATTAATTAACCCTTCGATATCTAAATCATCTGCTTTAGATTTAAATTCATCTTTGAGAATATACGGTAGCGTACCTATATCATTCCGTAAGGTTTGTATCTGAATTTGTGTTTGTTTTTGTGATTTTTGTACATATTTTTTTCTAATATATCTTGCATAAATTTGTAATCCGATATATATACCGATACCAACCACAAAAACTACAACAGCAGATACTCATAAGCCAGTTATTGTTGCTTGTGATAATTCCATTTAATTTCCTTTCTATGCTTATAATAATCTAAATACTCTTGCAAAATTAAAACTGCTGCTATTTTATCTTTATATAATTTTCTTTTTGCTCTTGTATATCCTGCTGAAATTAAAGTTTCATGAGCTTTTTTAGTTGTGTATTGCTCGTTTACAAATAAATAAGGAATATTAAAATTTTCATCTAATAATTTTGCAAATTGTTCTACCATTAAGGTTCTTTCGCTTTTTTGGCCACTTATTTTAAGTGGGTAACCTAAAATCAAGCCATCAATTTGGTATTGATTTATATACATTTTTATTTTATTTATAACTGCTTGAAAATCATTTTCATCCATTTCAAAATTTTCTAAACCAATTGCTATAATTTCATTTTCATCAGTTATTGCAAAACCACAGGATTTTGTTCCTAAATCTAAACTGAGTTTTCTCATTTAATACTATATAGCAGTTGCAAAATGTTTTTGTTATCAGAAATTTTTCCCATAGCTAAGATGTTGTTTCCACCACCTCTACCATTTAATAGCTGCATAAGTTGCTGTGCAATAAGGTTTGAATTATATTTTTTTGATGCAACAACTAACATTGGATCTATATCAGGAGAAGTTAAAACAACTAAAGCATCTGGATATTTTTCTCGCAATGTTGAGGCAACTATTTTTATTTGTGATTTATCAACTGATGTATTCAAATAAACTTTATGATTGTTAATTTCAACAAACTCCACTGCATCATAGTCAAAAACAAATGATTCAGTCTGTTTTTTACTTTCTTTTATATAATCATTGCGAACTTGCTGTATCTGATTATTTAAATATTCAATTGCTTGTTGCAAATTATTTGGTATCTCAATATCTTTTTTATAATTTGGATTGATTTTTTCAACTTTTTCAATACTTTTATTTAATTCTATAATTAACATATCTTTTTGTTCATTTAAATATTCATTTACTGTTTCAAATGATGAAATAGCGCGAATCCGGTATACACCAGCCGCTTTCTTTTCAACATTAGTAATTTTAAAATCTTCTAAATTAGCAGTATGTGATAAGTGAGTTCCACCACATAAATCGGCTGTAATACCTTCAAATTTTACTATACGGACTGCTTTAGGGTCCATATATTCAGCTTCTTCTAAAGTCATTATTGCACCGATTTCTTTGGCTTGTTCAGTTGACATTATTAAATAATCACGTTTTGCATCTTGTTTAATATATAAATGAATTAAGTCTTCGATTTCTTTAATTTGAGCTTCTGTAGGTTTTTTATCTGCTGGTAAATCAAATGTTAAGCGCTCTTCATTGTTATCGCTACCAAGTTGTTTAATTTGTGGTCCTAAAACTTTTCTTAGAGCACAAAATAACAAGTGAGTTCCGGAGTGGTTTCTCTCTAAACCACGACGAATTTTTTCATCAACATAGCATTCTATTTCATCGAAACGATTAATTTTACCTTCAACCTTATGAATATGGTTTCCGAACTTATCTTTAAAGACATCTATGATAATTATTTTATTATCATTTTGCAGCATATATCCTCGATCGTGTTTTTGCCCACCACCTGTAGCATAAAATGGAGTTTGCTTTAAAATAACATAACTTATTTTATCAGATGTATCAATTTCTTTTTCTGTATCTAGCAGATGTAAAATAGTGGTTTTAGATTTTGTATCAGTATATCCTATAAATTCATCTTCTTTATTTTTAATTAAGGTTAATGAGTTAATAACTTTATCCATTCCTGAAAGTTTTTTACCACGGCTTATTTGACTATGTTTTTCTTTTGCTTGATGATACGAATCCATTTCAATACTTATTCCATCTTGTGCAAGTATTTCAGTTGTTAATTCGATTGGAAATCCATATGTTTCAAATAATTTAAATGCTATTTCACCTGAAAAAATTTTTTGATTTGGCTTTATCTCAGATTTTAATAATAATCTTCCGTTCTCGACTGTTTTTAAGAAATTCTCTTCTTCTTCATAGATAATTTGTGCTACTTTTTTGGCATCATATTCATATGGTAAAGTGCTTTTTATAACATCAACTAATTTATATAAAAAAGGTTTATAAATACCTAATTGCATTGCTATATATGCGCTACGACGCACTAAACGACGTAAAATATAACCACGACCTACATTTGATATCTTAGCACCATCGGCAACAGCATTAACAACTGCACGCATATGATCAGCAATTATTTTAAAATAACTATTTATTTTATTTTGCTCAGGTTCTTTGGTAAAATAGTTATTTATATTATATCTAAAACTAGTATATTTTTCTATTTCATAAATTATTGGTAAAAACAAGTCAGTATCATAGTTTGTAGGGGCATCTTGTAAAATTGAAACAATTCTTTCAAAACCTGCACCTGTATCAATATTTTTTTGCTTAAGTTCTATATAGTTTCCTTCACCATCTGAATTATAAGTAGAAAACACAATATTTCATATTTCAATGTAGCGGTCATTTTCAATATCTTGTTTTAAAAGTTCGATGCCACGACTATCGTATTTTTGTCCACGATCATAAAATATTTCAGTATTAGGTCCACAAGGTCCAGATCCTACTTCTCAGAAATTTGTATCTTTTGTCCCTGCTATCAAGTGTTTTTCCGAAATTCCATGACTTAATCACAGATTCTTGGTTTCTAAATCTTCATAATAATATGTAAAATATAACTTTTCTTTTGGTAGTTTTAAATCATTTAATAAAAACTCTATCGCAAATTCAATAGCTTCTTTTTTAAAATAATCCCCTATCGAAAAATTTCCAAGCATTTCAAAAAAAGTATGGTGTCGAGCTGTTACCCCGACATTTTCTATGTCATTAGTTCGAATCGATTTTTGTGAGTTAGTTAAACGTCGAGATTGTGGAATTTTTTTTCCTGAAAAATAATCTTTTAAGGTTGCTACACCCGAATTAATTCAAAGTAATGATGGATCATTTTGTGGAATCAAACTTTTTGATTCAACAATATAGTGATTTTTAGATGCAAAAAAATCTAACCATCTTTGTCTTATTTCTTTTGATTTCATTATGCTCCTTATAAATAATCTAACCTTTTATCTTTATAAAATATTTCATCAATTGTTGCTCCACCAATGCACTTGTCTCCATCATAAATTACAACATATTGCCCCGGAGTAACTGCAGAAGATGTTTGAGAATAAGATACTTTTATATGTGTATCACTTAATATTTCAAGTTTTATTGGTATATCTTCTTGACGATATCGAAATTTAGCAGTCAAATTATTTTTATCAAACTCTGTATGATTAAAGGTGTAGTTCGAAGCAATCAAAGCATCCGAAAGCAGTCACTGCATTTGAGTGCTTGGTGCTACATAAATAATGTTTTTTGTTACATCTCTTCCGCAAACATAATAAGGTTGCTCCATCCCACCTAAATTAAGTCCTTTGCGTTGTCCGATTGTATAATAAAAACTTCCTATATGTCTTCCTATTATTTTATTAGTTGTAATATCAACAATATCCCCATCAGCAGCAGGAATATAATTTTGTAAAAACTCACCAAAATTACGTTCACCGATAAAACATATTCCTGTTGAATCTTTTTTATCTGCAGTTGCTAAATCAAGTTTATGAGCAAGCTCACGAATCTGTGATTTGGTTAGTTCTGCAAGTGGCATTATAACATTGGTAAGTTGCTCGCTGGTTAATTGTGCTAAAAAATATGTTTGATCTTTATTGGTATCTTTTGCACGATATAAATGCCCGTTTTCAACCTTTGCATAATGTCCCATTGCAATATAATCTGCTTTCAGTTCATTAAAAGCATATTTGGCAAACTTGTCAAATTTAATATATTTATTACATAAAATATCAGGATTCGGTGTACGCCCTTTTTGATATTCTGATATAAAGTTTTCAAAAACATTTTGTCAATACTCTTGCACAAAATCAACTCTATATAGTGGTATTTGTAATTTTAATGCAACTTTTTGAGCATCTAAATAATCTTTTTCTTGTGGACAAATATCACTATTCACATCTTTGTTTCCTAGATAATCGTTATTTACTACACTATCTCAATTGCGCATAAATAAACCTACCACTTCATAACCTTGTTGTTTTAATAAATATGCACAAACTGACGAATCAACACCACCACTCATTCCTAAAACAACTCTTGCCATAAACTCCTTTCATCAAATTATAAAACATTTATAAATATGTAAAAATACTAGACAATTTAACCTAGTATGCTAATATGCTTTAGCGAAAATTACATAGCGATTGGTGATATTATTACAATCTTCAAAAATGCAGTGATTTCTATTCCCTGGTTTTTTAAACAACTTAATCGGTATACATCTAGTGGTAGCACCTGTTTCTTGTTTAATCAGTCTTTCTGCTTCATCTAAGCAACAAAAAGGAGCATAAACAAATTTTCCTGCTTCAATTTGTTGTTTTAATTCTTGATACGAATCTACATAAACCACATTTTCTTTCAATCGTTTTAATGCAGTTTGATATAAGTTATTATGGATATCGGTTAAAGTTTGTTTTACTGTTGCTTTTATATCAGTTATTTTAACTTGAAATTTTTGCAAAGTATCACGACGAACAAAAGTTACCTCATCGTTTTCTAAATCACGTGGTCCTATTTCAATTCTTAATGGAACACCTTGGATTTCGCTATTAGATGCTTTAAATCCAGGATTTCGATCAGAATTATCTAAATTTACACGGAATTTTTTAGATAACTCATTAAATATGAATTTACCTATAACAGATACTTTTTCAGATTTTTTATTAAATAACTCCAAGATATCAACTTGAATTGGTGCAACAAATGGAGGAATAATAATTCCACGATTATCTCCATGTGTCATAATAAGGGCACCTAACAAACGAGTAGAAACACCTCAGGATGTTTGATAAACATAATCAAGTGTATTTTCTTTATTTTTGAATGTTATTTCATATGGTTTTGAAAAATTTTGTGCTAGATAATGGCTTGTTCCCGCTTGCAAAGCCTTTCCATCTTTCATCATCGCTTCTAGCGTATATGTCGAGCAAGCTCCTGCAAATTTTTCACTTGGTGTTTTCTTACCTACTATTGTAGGGATTGCAAGAAAATTTTTCAAAAATTTTGCATATGTATTTATCATTTCACGAGTAAATTTTCGGGCTTCTAAGGGATCAGAGTGGCAGGTATGTCCTTCTTGTCATAAAAACTCACGTGAACGTAAAAATGGGTTAGTGGTTTTTTCCCAACGCACAACATTAGCTCATTGATTATAAATTATTGGTAAATCATTATAGGAATTTATGCTCTTTTTGAATAAATCTGCAAATAAAACTTCAGATGTTGGACGAATAACAAGTGGTTCATCTAATTCACGATCCCCAACACATGTCACAGTTGCTAATTCAGGATTAAATCCTTCAACATGGTCCTTTTCTCTATCAAACAATGATTTAGGTATTAATAATGGTAAATAAACATTTTTAATTCCTTTAAATCTAAAAATTTTATTTAACTCTTTTTGAATAATTTCCCAAATACCATATGAATTTGGTTTGAAAATAATAGAACCTTTTGAGGGTCCGTATGCGATTAAATTCCCGTTTTTAACTACATCTGTATATCACTTAGCGAAATTTTCTTCTAATGGTGTAATTTTTTCTAATTCACGATTCATATTTTGCTATTATACCACTTTCTCTATGTTTAAATTGTGTGTTTAGTCATAAAAAAACACCCCTAAAGGTGATATGGCTGCCCCAGTTAGATTCGAACTAACGCATGTCGGAACCAAAACCCGATGCCTTACCGCTTGGCTATGGGGCAACATGGTGGGGGGAGAGGGATTCGAACCCCCGAATCGTAAGAAAGTGGGTTACAGCCACCCGCATTTGGCCGCTTTGCTATCCCCCCGAGTTGCTAAGATATTATAACAGTTAATAATTTTTTTCATAATTTATTTTCACTTTTTTATTATCAGATGTAAATTATTAACTGTAAAACCAATATTTTGATAATTTTTTAAATTTCTCATTATCAAAATATAATGTAAAACATTATTTTAGTTTTTTTATATTAAAAAGAAAAATTTAAGATAAAATTAATAAGAGCCGACATCGAGCAATATGCTTAATTGTCACAGCCTTCTTTTGAAGGTTTTTTTAAATTTAGCAAACTAAGGGGTAAAAATGTTAGAGATTCAAAATTTAAGTATGGTTTTTAGTGATAAAAAACTTTTTGAAAATGTTAATTTAAAATTTACTGAAGGAAATACATATGGGGTAATTGGAGCAAATGGTGCTGGTAAATCAACATTTTTAAAAATTATGTCAGGTGAACTAGAAGCTTCTGCAGGACAAATTATAAAAGAAAAAAATAAACGCATTTCTGTTTTATCTCAAGACCACAATGCATATAATAATTATAATGTAACCGATGTTGTAATAATGGGAAATACTGATTTATATGCAGTTTTAGAAGAAAAAAATGCCATTTATGCAAATCCCGATGCAACAATGGATGACTACACAAGAGCCGGTGAACTAGAAGATAAATATGGTGAATTAGGGGGTTGAACAGCCGAAAATGATGCACAAGAATTGTTATCAAATCTTTCAATTCCAAAAGAAAAATGACATGTACCGATGTCACAATTAACAGCTAATCAAAAAATTAAAGTGTTATTGGCAAAAGCATTGTTTGGAAATCCGGATATTTTGATAATGGATGAACCAACTAACCACCTTGATTTACGTTCGATTAAGTGATTAGAAAACTTTTTGACTGATTATCAAAATGTTGTTATCGTTGTTAGTCATGATAGTGATTTTCTTGATGCAATTTGCACTCATATTGTTGATATAGATTATAATGAAGCGAAGATTTATACAGGTAATTATTCATTTTGAAAGCAATCATCTGAATTAGCTCGTGAAATAATGAAACAAAGTAATATTAAAAAAGAAGTACAAATCGAAAAACTTAAAGAATTTATTGCTCGTTTTAGTGCAAATGCTTCAAAATCAAGACAAGCAACAAGTAGAAAAAAAGCACTGGAAAAAATTTCTTTAGATGAAATCAAACCTTCTAGTCGCAAATACCCTTATGTTCGTTGAGAAATGAATCGTGATCACGGGAAGCAAATCTTATATGTTGAAAATCTGACTTATAAAAATGAAAATGGTGATGTTTTGTTTGAAAATGTATCATTCACTTTACGTCCTGGTGAAAAAATGGTTATTGTCGGTGATGATGATATTGCTAAAACCAGACTTTTAGAATGTATTATTGGTGAAAGAAAACCATCGAGCGGAACTATAGAATGAGGTCAAACTATAACACCAAGTTATTTCCCTAACGATAACAGTAAATATTTTGATACCAACGAAACCGTTTTAGAATGAATTTCAAAATGACCTTTATTAAATAAAGAAAAAGAGAATAAAGAAAATGACGATGCTCGTATGCGTGGTTTTTTAGGGCGCATGTTATTTAGTAATGATTCAGTATTTAAAAAAGTTTCCGTTACAAGTGGTGGAGAAAAAGCACGTTTAATGTTTTCAAGAATGATGCTTTTAGAATCAAACTTTATTGTTTTAGATCAACCACTTGATCACCTCGATGCAGAAAGCATTGATTCAGTAATAGAAGGAGTTAAAAGTTATAAAGGTGGTGCAATATTCACTACATATAATCGCGCTTTTGTAAATCAATGTGCCGATGTGATTTTAGAGCTTCAATCACCAACAAAAAGTTTTTTATTCCGTGGTAGCCTTGAAGAATACGAAGAAATTATGATGGGTAATTAAAATTTATGAAGATAATAGAAAAAGTGTTAGATAACTTGAAAAACGGTGAAAATCTTTCGCAAAACGTAAATTTTGTGAAAGAATATTTACTTTCTGCAAAAGATAAAAGCAAAAATGATATCACTAAAGCATTTCGTTATGCAAACGATGATGAATGATATACAACAAAAGAAGATATTAAATTTTTTATTGATAATGCTAAAATACCCCAAAATAAGGTTATTTGATGTCCATTTGACTTACCTGATTCAAACTTTGTAACTGTATTTAAAAATAATGGCTATAAAGTTCTTTCATCACACATATATAATAGACAAGATTTTTATAAATATCAACCAGATGAAAATTGAGATATTATCATTAGCAATCCGCCATTTAGAAATAAACATAATTTATTAAAAAGACTTCTTGAATTTAACAAACCATGAGCACTGATCTTTGGAATTCAAGCATTAAATAGTGAAAAATTTTGTGATTTTTTACAAAAATTCAAGAGGGTGCAATATGTACATTTAAAACGTAGAATGTGTTTTACAAAGAATTATTTTAACTATGATCATATGAATTTGCAAAGGCCATCATTTGCAAGTATGTGAATTGCTAACGACTTATTCGATAAAGATATCCAGGTATGGAAAGGTGTAGATTACAAAAAAGATGGAAAAGAATATACATAAAAATATAATACAAATTTGTATTTCTGATAAATATTTTGATTCTTTATTTATTCAACTAAAAAATATAGATAACAAAAAAACACAAAAAGATTTAAAAAGAACCATTTTAGATGAACTTATATATAATAAATTCATTAATAATATTTCTCCAAATAATATCAACTGAATTTTTGAGAAGAAACAATATCAAGGTTTGTTTATTACGAATACCAACACACTTGTTTATTTTAGTCAAAAACTAAACAAAAAATTTAAATTAAAAAGCAGAAACGCTTTTATTAAGCAAAACTCTCTACCTATTATTAAATTATACGAAAACAATCCACAATTCAAGAATATTTACCTTTGTTTAAATCCTTTAGATTGATATTTCTTAAAGTTAAAAAATCAAAAACTTTACATTTCAAATTCTGTAATTCTCGATCTTGAACAACTAATATATATAGATTTTAAAATTAGTGATTCATTTTTAGATTTTATAGATCAGAATATAAAAAATAAAACAGAAAACTTATCTAGAAATCTCTCATTAATTCAGTCTATAAAACAGAAACAATTATCTAGTTTAAAAAATAAACTTAATAAGCCGTTAATTATTGAGTATCAAATGATAAAAAATCACATTTTTATTGATGTTTATGGTAAATTTGATGGTGTCAACAGACAAGACACATTATTGTCATGTAAAATTATTTCAAAATTATCACACCAATTTGAACAAAAAACCTTAAATCTTTGATTGCTAAATGGTGATTCTGTTTCTATGAACATAAAAAAGTATGTGACTTCATTAGGTTTTTCCTTCCAGTATAACACAACCGTAAATGAGCAAACTAACAAATATAATTACGATATAGATAAAACAAAACAATTTTTATTAAGAAATCAAAAATTCCTTAGAGCCAATATATATAAAAAATACAATAATTATATTAATATAGGTGAATGTTTTGCTTGTGATTATAATATTAATGAAAATCTTATAACAGCACATATTTATCGTCATACAGATATTCAAGCAGAGCATCAAAAAAATAATATAAGTATCGATGATGCATTTAATTTAACCACATCAGGTGATAACAGATTTCTTTTGTGTCCAAACCATGATAAAGAATATGAAAAAGGTGTTATTTTTTTCGATCCATTTAGTTTTGCTTTCAAGGTAAATAAACACTTTTTTCTAAAGCATGAAACAAAAAAAATAAATTATGTAGATTCAAAACTAATTAATAAATTTAATAATTTACCAAAAAATGCTTTATCATCTATCTTCAATACAAATTTTATAAATAACATTAACAAACATATAGCCAGATTAAAAATTATCAATGAATAGATTTTTTGTTAATTGTAAAGAAGATAATTATTTCATTTTGGATGCAGATGTTTTAAAACATCTTAGTGTGATAAGAATACAAGATAGACACTTCATCTGTGTTTATCAAGAAAAATTTTATGAGTGTGTTTTAGAACATAACAAAGCGAAAATAATAAGGGAACTAAATCTTTTTAATGAACATAAATATAAAGTTGTTTTAGCTTTATCGGTTATTAAATATGAAAGATTTGAATGAGCTTTACAAAAAGCTACTGAATTAGGTGTGGATATTATAATACCGATGCAAACAGAATTTACTAATAGGGAGTTAATTAACCATTCTAAATTTCAAAAGAGAATTCCTAGATTTAAAAGCATCATCAAAAATGCTGCAGAACAATCTTTTAGAAATAAAATTCCCGAATTATTACAGTTACAAACTTTTGACCAAGTGATTACATACCAAGTTGATAATAAAATTTTAGCGCATGAAAAGGTTGATTTTCAAATTAAAATAAACCAACCTATATCAGAAAATACTTTATTTTTTGTTGGTCCTGAAGGTGGTTTTAGTGACAAAGAAGTAACAAAAGCCATGGATAATAACATCAAAATAGTTTCACTTGGAAAAAGAATTTTAAGAGCAGAAACTGCTGCAATTTTCATGTTATCACAGCTTGAAATTGACTAATTCATATATATACAAGTCGAATTTAGCATAAAAATTTAAACTTCTTAAATTCGTGTTATATTAATTTTCTGGTATAATAAATTAGCATTTTTAAAAAATATGTCAATTTTAATTAACGTAGGAGGATGTATGAGACAAACAACTATTGTAAATACACAACAAGCAAATAAAAAATGATATGTAATCGATGCTGAAGGACAAGTTTTAGGTCGTCTTGCTGCATTTGTTGCTTCTGTTTTAAGAGGAAAAAATAAACCTACATTTACACCAAATGCTGATATGGGTGATAATGTTGTTATTGTAAATGCCGCTAAAGTTATTTTGACTGCTAAAAAAGATGAACAAAAAATTTACTACTCACACTCAGGTTATCCTGGTGGTTTAAAAAGTATTACAGCAGCAAAGTTAAGAGTAAAAAGACCTACTGCATTAGTAGAAAAAGCAGTTAGTGGAATGATTCCTCATACAAAACTTGGTAATAAACAGCGTCGTAATTTATTTGTTTATGCAGGTCCAGAACATAATCAAAAAGCACAAAATCCAGAAAGATTAGAGGTTAAATAATGAACCAAAAATTAGAATACCGTGGTTTAGGAAGAAGAAAATCATCTGTTGCTCGTGTTAAATTAACACCAGGAAAAGGAAAATTTTTAATCAATAAACGTGATGCTCGTGAATATTTAACATCTGATATATACTTAAAAGATGCTAATCAACCTTTTGTATTAACTGAAACATTCGGAACATTTGATGTTAATGTTAATGTATGTGGTGGTGGATTAAGTGGTCAAGCCGGAGCAATAAGATTGGGTATTGCTCGTGCTTTATTAGAAGCAAGCGCTGATTACCGTGCTATCTTAAAAAAAGCAGGAATGCTTACTAGAGATGCTCGTGCTAAAGAGCGTAAAAAACCTGGATTACGTGCTGCACGTCGTGCAAGACAATTCTCTAAACGTTAATTTTCAAATAATGCTAGATTATTATATAAATATGATATAATAGTCTTGCTTATGCGAGCGTAGCTCAGCTGGTTAGAGCACACGACTGATAATCGTGAGGTCGATGGTTCAAGTCCATTCGTTCGCACCATATCAAATTTGACTAAACAAAAGAAGGTTTTACCTTCTTTTGTTTTTGTCTTTATTGTTTTCTTAAATATTTTCTCGATCTTTGTAAAATAAAAATGCTTGATATAAGTCTTTATAAATTACATTACCATTGCTTAACTCTTTAAAATGATAACCAAAAATTAAAAAATAGAATATCGGTAGTGCAGATTTTGAGTTTATTATAAAGGCCTTTACAGATAACATATTCATCAAAAACTTCTTATTATTATCAAAAAGATGATACAATGGTTTGTTTTCATCTGATTTAGACTCTGTTTCACCACTTAAATATAATTCGCTTTCATCATATTCAAAGTATATTAGTCATTCATTGAAGTTATTTTTCATCTTTTTGTTTTTAATGTACATCTGTATTATAAAATAAAATAAAAGAATAATTATCAAAAGATATACAGCATCAAAAATATGAAAATAACTTAAGGTGCTAATCAAGTCGTTATCAAAGTTGATTATTTTATAAACAGATAAATTTATTAATAATTCATTTAAAAATAAGGAAAAAGTTATAAATAATAAGAAGATACCATATGAATATAGCTTATTTTTACTTTCTTTTATATATAACAATGCACCTTTTTTAAATAATATATTTGTTTTCTTTGCTTCAGAAATATGTATTAGTTTTTCTGTTTTATATAAAAGAAAATTAGTAAATGAATTATCTTGAACAAACAACTTAATCAATAAGGCAAATGAAAATAAAGATATTATGAAAAATAAATTTATAGTCGTTAGTATAATAATGGATACAATCATTATTTAAACTTCCTGATTAAAAAAATTCACATAATCCATATATAAACCATAAAAATAATCACTATGTTCTTCTTTAAAAGATTTGTGCATATCAAAGATAAAAAATGCAAAAATATCATATGCATCGGCTTTGAATAACTTTTTAAATTCTTTAGTTGTCATTATCCTATCCTTAAAATCAAAAATATTTGTTGGTAAATGTATATAGTTATTTATCGGCAACCCACTATTAAAATAAATATTTACATCTAGCATATTTTTAGTATCTAAAATGTTTGTATTTTTTACTTTATAATCAAAATATTTAAGTACTTTTTTACCAAGAAAATAACCCTTAAAACAATATCTAAATGTGAATATATCCATAACCAAAAAGGCTATATATATAAATACAAAAAGTAATATCATTTCTGGGAATGTTTTAGAATTTAAATAATGATCTAATAAAATAAATAACAAAGTAAGTGGTGGTAAACTAACAAATCTAAAGATTATGATTATAAACCAATATAATATTTTTCGATTGTAGGTCAATAGATACTTACGAAACTTATATCAACCTTTAATAAAATTTATGTGGTATTCATTAGTTTTTTGAGTTATATCCCTTATATATGTATCTTTTGTTATAAAAAAGAAGTTTTGATATCTTTTTGTATAAATAACAACAAAAAATATATGTACTAGAATCACAAAACAAATATTTATGATAAGAAAAATAAAAATATATTCTATTGTCATATTATCCTAAATTATCAGTTTTTGTTTTATTAGGTAATTTTCTTATATATCAATAATTATATTTTTTGTTAGATACTTTTTGCAACCCTCATAAATGAAGTAATCAATCTGGCTTATCTAACATTTGATTTAAAGTTAATACTTCATTGGTTTTAAGATTTTTGAAAACTAAATTTCTTCCACCTATACCACCTTGGTTATAAGGTTTATTTAGTGGTGTTTCCTTTACAACTACTCATTCTACGGTTTTAATATTATCTAAATTTGATGCGATGTTTTTTAATTTATTCTCTAATGATCTTAGATAGTCATTTACCTGAGCATTCATATTATCTATATTTTTTATTTCTAAACCAGATAAGACTCCATCTAGTATGTCAAGTTCAAATCAAGGAATATGAACAAACATTTTTTGCACAAATACACCTTTACTTACTTTGCTAAATTTAAAAAAATTTCTTTTATAATTTTTAGCAAGAGTATAAATATTTCATGTTCATCCTGAAATTACATTCTTAGCATATGAATAACCTTCTAAAACTACATCCAGCAATGATGATTCAGGTAAATTAAAAAATCCCTTTAATTCTTTTCTGTTTTTTATATAAGCATCTCTTTGTGTTTCAAAACTATCTATTATAGCACTTAGTATAAAAGAAGTTGTAGCAGACAAACCACTCGCAATGAATCCTAAACCCAAACTAAATATCCCTAAAAAGAAACTAAAAGCAGAAGCGACAGCAGTACCTACTTGTAAACCGTACATAATTTTTAGTCTTTTGTTATATCAAAGTATATTATCATTTATATCTTTATATGTTTTTACAATTTTATCTTTCTCTTTTTCAAGTTCAAAAAACTGCTTTGTAAGTGTTTTTGAGTTTACTTCACTATTATCAATATTAATAACATAACCTTTATTTGTATCTAAAATAACTCTTTTTATTTTTGTTTCATCTCGTAAAGATTCTTTTGTTTGTTCTTTATTATTAGTGATATTAGATTTAAAATTATTCAATGATGTCTTTAATTCTTTTTTAAATTTTTTATATCCATCATTTGAAATAAAATTGTTGATTTTTTCTTGTTGTTCTGGTGTAACTACATTATTTTCTTTATATATTTTTACAAAATTACTTGCTAGTTCCTTAAAATCAGTTATGGAAATCTCATTGACTGCTTTTACTGTGCCTTTTTTCTTTGACATTAAATTTTCGACTATATTATCAAGTAACACATCTTTATTTTTAAACAAAGATTTAGATAAATATGAAACTTTTTCTAATTCATTATATTTTTCAGTATAAGTAAGGTTTTTAGTTAGCTTACTTTCTATTTGAACATTATTTTGATTTATTCCAGATAAACCACTTAGTCCTGCAATGGGTTCACCTAATTGAAAAATTACTTTTTTCATATAATTCCTTTTATGTTTTAATTTTATCAAAAATTTTGTATTTTATACAACCTATTTATAGACAAATATTAACTTAAATTATATGTTAAGCGATAAAAGTGTATAAGTGTTTCTTCATTTTTTTAATTAAAATGCATAATAATGAAAATATTTTCGTGTTTTTTAGGTAATTTGTCTTGAATTGCCAACTTTCGACTTGTTTTTTTTTTTTTTTTTTGTAAAATAAATCTATGAAACTAATAAGACTTATAAAATATTCAATTTCATCATTTATACCTGTTATAGCCATTACAACAAGTTGTTCTAAGGTAGAAAGCAAAAAAGAAGAACCTAAAAACCTGGATATTTCATATGATTATGATATTTTTACTGTTCCATATCAATATACAAACTTTATCAATAAGTTAGAAGCACTAGATGCAAATGATTATGATTTTGTGATAATAAAAACAAGTAAAATTGGTATCACAAAGAAGTTTACAAGACAAGAATTTATCAAGCTACAAGCAAAAATTAAGTCAAACACTTTAAAATTTAATCTAGATACTAAATCAGAAACATTGCTTACATTAGATGCAAACAATGATAAAGAACTTAAATCAATTGAAAAAGAATTACAAAAGTTTTTTAATAACTATTATGTGGATATTAATTGATTTGAGGACACATTAAAAAATATGATTCATGATGCAGGTGGCGGAATTAGTGGTAGAATTTCATATCAAAAAGCAGCTCAAAACAATAAACTCAATGAATATAACGAAGTTGTAAGCGAAATAAAAAACTTCTTCATTAAAAATGCCAATATCAAACTTGCCGATGATTTGCAAATAACAGAAATTAATCAAAATATCAAACCAGGTTATTCGCTAAAAATTAAACTTAAAACAAGCGAGAAAAACTACGAATCAAATGTTATTAAAATTGACTTTTCAAAACCTAAAAAAGATTGAAACGATGCAAGAATTATAGATGAAAATTTAAGAAACACAATAACTAAGAAAATGAAAATTGCTATAAATGACTATTTTGAAAGAAATGAAAATGCAAAAAACTTTATAAAATTCATTAAACTATTAATTTTAATCGATGACAGAGGGATCATAACATCAAAAATTAGTAACTCTCTTTCGAAATTTGTTTGAGAAATGGTTTCTAAACTTCCTTTTATTAAATATGTTCCTTTCTTTTTGAAATATAAGTTAGAATTGATAACAAATAGTTTTGTAAATAGATTCATAAATAGATTCATAAATATTGCAATTGCATCACTGAAAAATAAAATCGCAGCAGGGTAAATACTCTGCTTTTTTTAAAAGGACAAAAAAATGGTGGAAGCAACGGGAATCGAACCCGTGTCCACACATAAATATAATTCATACTTCTACAGTTTAGTTTATTTTATTAATCAAATTATTTAAAACAAACAAAATAAATAACTTGATTTTAGCTTATTTAAGATTATTTATGCTAACTAATAACCCGATCCTTGTAAACCTTGTTTAATAGTCCAGGAAAACTAAAAACAACTTGCTCGCTAATTCTTATACGAAAGCAAAATTTGATTGTGTTGCAAAGAACACTGGTGAAACTTCTGAAGTTTCTGTTTTATTATCTTTTCCGTTTAAAAAAGCCTAGTAGAAATTATAGTCTTCCACACTACTGCGATACAAATTTACCTATATATGTCGAAACCATTATGCCCCCAAATAAGTTTTTAAAGTTTTTTGTAACCTTTTTTCAACTTCTTTTTTGGCTATTCTTTCACGTTTGTCATACTTTTTCAACCCTTTAGCAACTGCAATTTCAACTTTTATCTTTGATACTTTGTTAAAATAAATTTTTAAGGGAATAAGTGTAACCTGTTGAGTATCCAAAATATATTTTAACTTACGAATTTCACTTTTATGCATTAATAACTTACGGATTCGGGTAGGTTCACATTTTACTTGCATATATTCTTTAAAAAATGCTTCATTTAAATATATTTCATTTTTATAAATTGAACCATAAGCAACATCAATACTTACAGAATTAGCGCGGGCTGACTTAACCTCTCATCCTTGTAGTTGAATGCCTGCTTCATATTTATCTAAAATTTCATAATCTCGATGCGCTTGCTTATTATTTGCAATAATTTTCATAAGTTAATATATTATACAATTTTATTCGAATCATATAAAATGAGAATCTGTTTTTTATAAACCTTTATACATAATAATTTCTTAATTATTAAAATTTACATAGTCAAAATATAGCCCGTGATAATATGCCACATGTTCTTTTCTAAATGATTCGTGCATTTTATAAATAAAGAATGCATATACATCCTGTGCATCTGTTTTAAAAGTTTTCTTAAAATAAGAAACTCTTAATAAGCGAACTTTATCGTCAAAAAATCATCTTGGGATATATATATAATTATTTGGTTTCAATCCGTTATTAAAATATACTGATGCATCTAATAGTGGTTGGTCTTCTATAACTATTGCTTGTTTAACTCGCTGGCCAAAATGTCTAAGTGACTTTTTACTAAATAAAAAACCTTGAATATAAACATAAAATACAAACATAAATGCACTATAAGGAATAACTAACATACTTAAAAATTGAAATATTCAAATACCTGATGATGCCCCATCTTTTTGATAAAGCACCATATTAGTAATATAATAAATCAAAATCGTAATTAAAAGAGAACTTGTAATTGAAACAATATATAAAAGTTCTTTATAGATTTTATATATATATTTTTGTATTTTATTTCAACCATTAATAAAAGTAATGTGATATTCATTTGATTTTATTTTTATATCACGTTTATAAACATCTTCTATAATAAAACAAGGATATTGATATCTTATAATATACAATAAAATAAAAGTTGGCATCAAAATTAATAGAATAAAACCCGCCATACCACCATTAATTCCTAAATAAAACTCTAATGGCATTTTTACCCTAAATTATCTATTTTTGTATGATTAGGTAATTTTCTTATGTAAAATTGTTTGGTTTTTGGGTTATAAACTTTCCTAAGATTTCATAATCATAGTTGTATGTCAGATTTTTTCAGCATTTCATCTATATTCAGAACTTGCCCAGTGCTTAGGTTTTTAAAAACTAAATTTTTTCCTCCTACTCCACCGTTACTATAAAGATCAGTTTGTAGTGTCTCTTTTATAACAACTCATTCAACTTTCTTAATCTCATCAATTTCTTTTGAGATAGCAATTAATTTTGATTCAATACTAGATAAAAAATTATTTATTTTAACTGCTACATCGTTTGTTTGTTTTATTTCGTTAGCATTAGTATATATATCGAGTCCGTCTAAGGCTAGTGATGGTATATGAATAAAAAGTGATTTGAGAAGTTTTGTGCTCCCTTCGATAGCGAATTTAAAAAAATAACCTTCCTTATAATTCTTTGCTGCTGAAAATATGTTAAGTGCATATCCATCAATTACATTACGTGCATATCCATAACCTTCATATACACTTTCACCAATATTTTGTTTTGATGGTTTAAATATCTTTTGTAATTGCTTCATATTATTTAAATATACATCTCTTTGTGTTCTTATATTTGAGATTGCAATACTTAGACCAATTGATGCAGTCGTTGAAACTACTGTCCCGATGAAGCCTCAGCCCAAGCTAAAAAAACCTATTATTGTACTTATTACAGAAGCAACTGACATACTTACTTGTGCTGCTAATAATTTTTTTAGTGTACTATTTAAATAAACAAGATTATCATTTATATCTTTATAAATCGAATTTAATTGTTTTACTTGCTTTTCTAATTCAAAAAAGTGAATAGTTAATTTTTTTGAATTTTCTTGTTGGTTGTTAATATTTATTTGATAACCTTTTTCTCCATCTAAAACAATTTGCTGAATTTCTTGACTTGATCTATTTCTTCTTTTATAGTCTTCATATTTACTTCTTAAATCCGATTTGAAATTATTCAAGTCTTTTTTAAGTTTCTTTTTAAATTCTACGAATCCTTTATTGTTAATATAATCACTTAATCTACTTGCTTGTTGATTTGTAATTAACTTCTTTTGTTTATATATATTTATAAAGTTTTCAGATATTTGCTTAAAGTTTGAAAAAGTAATTTCTGTTGTTGCTTTTGTTACAGTTTTACTTTTTGAAGCAATGCTTTCTGTAAGATTATCTAAAATTTTATTATTATCTTTGAATAAATCTTTTGTAAGCAAATCATCATTTATAAAATCTAATACAACTCTTTTTTCTTCATTTTGAACTTCTAATTTAACATTATGTGCTGGAACACCAGCAATACCACCCAAACCAGAAATTGGAT
The DNA here is from genome assembly GCF_054353895.1 of Mycoplasma sp. 394. NCBI lineage: Bacteria > Bacillati > Mycoplasmatota > Mollicutes > Mycoplasmatales > Mycoplasmataceae > Mycoplasma > Mycoplasma sp. 394. The sequence goes on from NZ_JBTHHL010000003.1 coordinate 63,917, forward strand.
CACCTAAATCAAATAGTAATTTTTTCATATTTTCCTTTCTTATTTTATGTTTTCATTTTATCAAAATTCATAAAGTAGGACAAAAAGATTATCATAAATACCTGTTAATCCTTTCGTCCTACTTTGTATTAATTATATAACCCTTTTTTATTTATTCATTCATTTTTTAAATATAAAAATTGTTTATATAAATCTATATATATAAGGTTCCCGTTATGAACTTCTTTAAAATGATAACCTCAAGCAAAAAAATAATTCATAGCAATTATTTCTTGTTTTTTACTTGAATAGCCTATTAAATATTCATAATTTAGCAAAACCTTCTTCTCACTTTCATAATCAATATGATAAATAGGTTTATTTTTAAAATAGTTGGTTTCAGTAATTCCATTTAAAAAGTACTCATCTTGATGAAATTCAAATTTTTCTATTAAATTTTCTATTATTACTTTAGATTTTCTGAGTGCCTTGGTATATAATTTCAAAAACTTAAAAGTAACAATAAAATATATTACATATATAATATCTATCATCCTTATATAATTCAAATTTATAATTTCAGAATCTTTCATTTCAAATATATTATATTTTATTGCAATTTGTAGAGATATTTCTAATATTAATATAGCAAAAATTAATGATGTTAGAATACCAATACCAATTTTTTGATGTGTTTTACTTTTTTTAAGAAATATTTTTGCACCTTCTTTAAATAAAATATTAGTGTTTTTTGCAGATTCTAATCTAGACAGTATAGTAATTTTATTAGTTACAAAATTAGTCATATTAAACCTTATAAAACTTACAATACATAGTCAAGTACTTGGTACAGCAGAAAAAATAAAACTAAAAATAATTACCATAATAAATATAAAAGAATCTCAATCCATAAATATATTTCCTTATTACTTTATTTTATCAAATATCCCTATTTATTGGAAAATATTAAAAACTTTCCTTATTACCTTGCGCAATAAACAAGGGAAGAAAAATTAGCATAAATAGTTGTTAATCTTTTTACCACCATTATCCCTTCATAAGTATATAAAAATACTAGTCATAGCTAGTATTTTTATATAGTATTCTTATCTTTTTAGCGAACCACGAGCAATCGATTCTTCTAAAACTTGTCGCATCAATTTACCAGTATGACGATCTCTTTGGGTAGGAGAATCATAGTAAATATAGGCTAATAATTGATCATTTCAATAATTTCGTATGTTTGTGCTATATGACCTATTTCCTAACACGAATTCTTTATTAAATCCACCACCTCTAGCCATTCCCATTGCAACCTTTTTATCTGTTGTAAGTTTATTAAAAATATCTTTATGTCTAGGATCATTAATTGCTTTTTCAAAACCTGACCATAAACCACCAATAAAGTAACCTTCAACATCTAAACCTGCAACATTTCAGAAAGGTTGACCTGTTACACCTGCTCCCGTATGGATAAATCATAAGATAAATGCTGAAAGTCTAAATAATAGTCTGAATTCATCATTTTTATAAAAGTCTTTACCTATTTTATATTGATTTTTGCTTAGTTTTACAATCATTTGACGATATATAGGTGCAAAAATTGAACCTAGTAAATCCGAAACTTTATCTCCGTTCCTGAATATCTCTGTTATTCCACCATATACTACTCCATATGGTGTGGGCACTTCTTTTTTAGTATTCAGGGAGCTTGGTTTATTCGATGAACCCGATGCATTCGAATTACTTACAGGTTTCTTTTTAAGTATCAATGTATCAATAAAATGATAAATTCCACCTCTTTTTTGTATATCACTGGTTTCAAATAAAGAATTTAAAAAACGGAGATAATTTTCATCACCAATCGAATTTGCAATAAATGCAATTAGATTAGCTTGACTACCCATTTTACCTATATCAATGTTTTTATGATCATTAGTTAATATCATGTATAAAGCACCATCTAAAAAAGCACGTTTTATATAAGCAAAATTATCTTTATTTTTACTTAATTGTATTTTTTTAATGTTTTCATATATGTTATTAACTATTATAGGTAGTTCAGGACGTTTCACTAATGCTTTCATAAGGTTACTTATAACATTTTGGTATAAAGTTAGATGCTTGTTTTCAGTAAGATTAAATCCTAGATTACGAAGTTTGGCAATCATCACCTGTGCAAGTCCTTTAGCAATTCTTGGATCAGGGTTAGACAATGTTTCTTTAACTCATGTAGTAAATTTAGATTTAAAGTCTTTTGAATTAGGTGATTTAAATAAGATATTTATCGCTCCAAATCAATCATCAGCAATTTGATAATCATTTCCACGATCAATAAAATCACCTATAACCATATTAATAATATCACGGATATTTTTGTTTTGTAAAGCTAAAATAATTGTGTCATTAATTACACTTGGATCATTAAAAACTCCGTCTTCAACTAAAACCTTTGAAAGGTTAAGATCGTGAATTACTTTAGTTATTTTAGTCTTATCATCTAACAGGTTTGATACTAAATTTACCAATAACTCCTTAGCGCCAACTTTATGCTGTGTAATAACATGATCGTTAATAACTTTTTTAATAAATGGAAAATCAGTAACTTTTATCGTTTGTAATGCATTAGCGATAAACTTAGATTTAAATCCATTAAAATCATTAACCTGTTTAATGGTTTGTACCATTGAATCAGCAAGGTTATCAAATACACCAATTCGATTAAACATATTGCCAAAATCATTTGCGAATGCTTCGATAAAGTCATTAATATTAGTTGATTTCTTAACATTTAAAAATGATACTGCTTTTTCAATCACTGATTTAATTGCTGTTTTAGTTGCAGCTGATGATAAACCATCTAAAGCAAGTTTTTTAATTGAATTTTTAAACTCACTTTCATTTGCTGCTACTGAAATATATTTTTTAAACACATCGAAAAAAGTGTTTGAATAAGCAAATGTATTTACATTATTTATGTAGTATTTAGCAATATTTGTAATTAATGTTTTTAATGTATCTACTTTTAACGCAGAATTAATTAAATTAGTAAATTCGCTTTGTGATAAAAATCCATTTGTAATAAATGCTTGAGTTTTTGCATCAAAAGCGTTTCAAATAAATCCACCAAAATCAACTTTTTGTATTGCTAATTTAACTATATTTTCAACTAAAATAATAAAATCATTTTTGTTTTGTTGAATACCATTTTCTCGAACTACACCGTTAAGTAAATCAATGATTTTTGCTTCATAATCATGAGATGAAACAAATAACTTGAAACTTTCTATTAATTTATTTAATACACTATTAAAATCAAAATTAAGTCCATTTCTTGCTACTTCATCAACTGATGAATCAATTAATAAATCTGTAACAGGAACATAATGATTAACTTCTTTAATTGCACCTAATAAAGCTTTTACTAAGTCTTCTTTATGTGATACATTAGTTAATAATGCAGCAAAGTCTGAGTGTTCAAGTTTATGAATAGCAAATTTAGCAATAAGGTTCTTGATATCATCATTTTTATAAAATAGAGATATTAATTTCTTACCAATAGTTTTTAATGAATTTTTAAAATCATCATTATTGAATATATTTTTAATTAATTCAGAAAGATTATGTGAGTTTTTAATAACATCATATCTACTTATAACATTATCTAATAAAGTTGCTATTCTTGATTTAATTTCATTATTTTTTAACAAACTTTTAATTACTTTTTTAAGTAACTCTACATCAATGCCGTTGCTTGTATATGAATTTGGGTTCTTGAAAATATAAGCAAACATTTGATCGACAAATGCATCATTTTCACTTATTGAGTTATATAAAGCAACACCAATTTGTACTACTGTATTTTTATGATTTTTAATATTTTCGAATGTTTGTAATGCTGCAATTAAAACATTATCATTAAATACAAACAATTTTGGTATTTCAACTTTTAATTTTGCTGCATATGCTGCAAATGAATCCGTTGATGCAAATGTATCAGTTAATAAGTTAATTAAGGGTTGATATACATTAATTTTTTGTAAAAATGGAATTATTGAAGAAATTAAATCATGAATTAATGAAATCTTATTAATACCAGCAAGATTTAAGCCTAATTTATTTATCCATTTATCTAAAACACTTGCTAATATATTTGAAACCTTTGTGTTTGTTAATATATTTTGAATTCCATTTGCAAAACTTGTTTTAACAAAATTTTCAATATTGGTATTTTGTAGTAAGTTTTTAAACAAAGCAAAAGGGTTGTTTAAATATGTTATTCAATCGGTATTTTTAATCAATTCAGGTACAAATGTCTGTATTGCTTGAGTTGATAATGTATCGTTTAATACCACTTTTACAAGTTGTTTAATATCATCTTTTGAAATAATCGATAGTATTTGTTTGTTATTAATTGAATCGATTGCAGAATTGATAAATTTATCAAAATATCCATTATTTTTTAAATGAATTAACAGTTGTGTAACAACCTTAATAAAGGATTCTTTATGTGTGGCAATAACGTTTGTAGCAAGTAGTGAATCTACATATTGCTTAGGATTTTTAAATACTTTTTCAGTAATAATTTGTGATATTTGATTAGGTATTTGAGCAAGTTTTACTAATACATCATCAGTACTTGAAGCAGCTTGTTGCAAAGTTTCAAATACTTTTTCGATAATAGGATCAATTAATCCAATGTGATGCACAACATCTTTGATATTACTTACAAAAGCACGAATAAATACTTCATTTTCTGTTACATTTACACCTTTTTGAACAAGTAAATTCTTAATGAGTTCATAAAGCGAATTATTGATATCAGAATTTTGTAATAAATCATCAATAAATGCTTTTAAATCAACTTTTATAGAATTTATATCTATAACTGTTAATAATTTTTTAAATAAATCATTATATGAAGTAACATTTTCAAATTCGTTAATATGTTCAATTATTTTACTAAATGTTGCATTAATTAAATTGTGAAAATGAATGTTCTTCAACATTGCTTTAGCAACATCTGAAAGTTGACTTAATCCGATAAAGTTTTGAATCTGTGTTTTTGTAGCAGTTGGTAAATTATTTATCAATTCATCAACAAAACTTCCATCACCTAATTTTGTAATTATATTAGTTATAATAGTGATAATATCGGTTTTATTTTCAGTAAATAATCCAGATTTAATTACTGCTTTTAATAACTTAATAATATTTTCTTCTTGCTTATTATCCTTGTTTAAACGAGCTTTAAATCCATTTAAAATCGCATTAGCAATACTTGTAAAATTAAAGTTTAATCCGTTGTTTTGCAACGATGCATAAATTACTTCAAAAGTTAATTCACTTATATCAAGTTGACTATCAACTATATCGTATATCTTAATGATGTTTTCAGCGAGTTTATTTTTATCATTTACCCCTTTTAAATATGGTTGCAACACTTCCTTATTTAAAAGTGATATTACAAGTGATTTTAGTTTTTCTTTAACAGATGCTTTTGAAACAAATTCTTTGATTAAAGCTACTACTTTTTCTTTAATAGAATCTTTTAATCCAGTAATATTAAAAATTGCTTTAACTAACTGGTTATATGAATCAGGTGCTTTTAATGATGAAATATGATCAATAGCACTATCACCAAGTGATTTAATGATTTCTTTAGTTTTTGAATCTTTAAGTATAGTTTTAATCAAATCTCTTAAAGCACCCTTTGTAAATCCTAGGGTAGTTTCTATTGAATCAACCGAGATTTTTTCTGCTAATGCTTGTGTATTAGCATCTGTTCAATATTTATCTAATAATTTGTTAAAAATTTGTTTTAGTCAATTGTGCTGATTTTGCACAAATTCTGAATTTAACAATACTTTTACAAATGCATAATTATTTAAATCAATTGCTGATAATAATTTATTTGTAAATAAACTAATTAATTCATTTGTATTAGTTGTTTTATTAATTTCAGCTACTGGTATAGCAAGTATTTTATCAATAATCGAAACATTACTATCAAGGTTATTAATAACCTTAAGTAATGGGTTTAATTGATTTAATTGTTCATCACTTAATTTTTGCGATGCATCTATAATCTGATTTGAAACTAATGCATTATTTATGATATCCTTAAAGATTAAAATGTTGTTAACAAGACTATTAAAGATATAGTTAGCAACCGTTGCTGTATATGCTGGATATTTTTTAACTGCATCTGAGTTATAAAGTTTTTTAACTAAATTATGTAAGTTTTCAATAACTTTGGTTTGCAACTGTGATGCTAATGAAGTTTTTAAAGTTGCTACTCTTTGATCAAAAACTGATTCAGAATCATCAAAGAATGTTTTTAAGTTATTTGCAACTAAGTCAATAATTCCTAATTCTTTTGCTCATGAATATGCTTCTTTGAGAAAAATATTTAAAAACTGATGAGTTTGTGGATCATTATAAATTTCAACAAAGTTAAATTTTATAACATTCGATAGAATGGTATTAATATTTGATACCAAGCTATCATCATTTAAAATTTCATCGATTCAAGTTGTTAAACTAGTTTTTAGTTGTTCTCCGTTAATAGATTTAACAACATGATTCAATAAATCTTTGATACTGTTTATTGATTTAAGATTTTGGATGTTATCTAAAATGTTATCAACAATTCCTTTAAATAAATTTTTAGTAGATTCTTTATTTAAAAATGAATAAATAATTTGATCACTTATTTGTTCTGATGTATATTTATTAACTTCTGCTAAGGTTGCTTGTGGAAGTAAGTTCAAAATTTTTGAACCTAAATGTTCATCTGTTTTAAAATAGTCATATACATTAATAAAGATTTGCTTTAAATCGTTTTTATGGTTTGAAATGAAATTATCTGGCAACCCTTTAATTAAGGTAATAACTTTTTGTGAAATAACATCTGAACTAAACTCGGATGCTATTTCATTTGCAAATAAATTAAGTATCTTTATAGGATTAGTATTTCTTGAATTTTGATATAAATCCAATGCTTTAAATAAATGTTCTACAACTTTTAAATTATCAAATTGTGATAATAAATAGTCTAATAAATCAGAAATAAGTTGGTTTTTATTAGTAGTATGTGCAAAGATTCATAAATTACCTATTTTTTCACTAATAATGTTTGCTAATAACTTCTTCAATGTAGCGTCGGTTTTATATTCATTAATAATGTTGGTAATCGATTCTTTGTTTGAACTTATAAAGTTAGTGTCTTTTAAAAATAGATTAATTATGTCTATTCAACTATTTGCATTAACAAACTCTTGAGAGTGATCTATGATAAATGCTGCAAAATTGGTAAATATAGAGTTAAATGCAGTGTTTTTGATTATCTTATCAAACAAAGTCTTTGATTCTGTCTTATTAAGTCCTAAAACACTCTCTGGGAGCATTTTGTCAAGTGCTGCTGAAGCATATTGATCTTTAAATTTAGCAAAAACTTTATTAATCAACTCTTTTAATAATTCTTTATTTGTAGTAAATAAAGGGGTATTTAATAAAAGTTTATATAAATCAAGATCGCTAAAGTCAAATAATGATATTAATTGCGGTAGTTTTGATAATAATGAATTTACATCATCAGAAGTTGTAACAAGTTCAATAACTTGTTCAATTAAAGGATTTAATTTATTTAATGACTTAAGTACACTTAAAGCACTTGGATAAACAGAATTAAGAACAGGTAAAAACTTTTGATCAAGAGCGAAACCATTTGCATTTGTAACTTCATAAATTATCTTAGCGGTTGTTTTAGTTAGATCATTATTATTAATTACATCTAAAAGAATCTCTTTAATTTCTTTATTTATAACTTCTTTAACTTTCGGTTCTTTTAAAAGAATTGAAACAAGTTCTTTTGGTGATGATAGTTTATCAAGTAAATCAGGATTCTTTAAAACACTTTCTAAAAGCGCAACTACTAACTTCATTGTTTGTGGACGATTTATAACATTTAAAGTTAATTGCAGAATTTCATTTTTATCAACATATTTTGCTATTTGTGGTTTATCAAGCAAGTTGCTTAATAATGATGTTATACCATTTGAAAGCACACCTGATTCTTGTAATGAATTTAAAACGACAGCAGCGGTATTTAACACACCATTTGAATTATCTTTAATTCATTTTTGATTCAATAAATCCTTAATTTGAGTAATTGTGTTAGTAGTGTATTTGTTTTTAATGATTGCAAAAATTGCATCCGGGATTTGAGCAAGAATTTTTATTGGTTCATTCGATGTTTTAACTGCCTTAAGTTTATCAATAAATGCATCAATAATCGGATTGATAAGTTGTTGTTTTTGGATATATGGGATGATATTTTGTGAAAAATCACTTATAAACTTGATATTATCTGAATTCTTAATATCTATCCCGAATGTAGCAAGCGATGTATACATTACATCATTGATGATTTGTGGTAATTCATTATTAGTTAAAATATTATTAAAAATTGCAATTAATTGTGGTTTAAGATTATCAATTGGTAAATGTTGTATTGCTTTAGCAATTAAATCATTTAGGCTTTGCGCTTTATTATATTCAGCAGTATTATTTAAAATAGCATCTAAGGTTGCTTTTAAAATATCAAGTATTTGTGGTTGACTAAATACTAAATTAATTAACTTATCAAGTGATTTAGTTGGGATATATTTTGCAATCGAACTATTAGCAAAAAGGTTAGATACAGATTTTGAAATCCCTTTTAATGTATTTAAATCTAAGGCATTACTGATAATTTGTTTTATAAATGCTTTATGATGCTGCAATAAATCAGAATTTAAAATCGTTTTAATAAAATCAAGTAATTTTGGTTCATTTTGCGATCCAATAAATTCTGTTGTAATTAAAGATCTTAATGCTACTGAAAATAAATCACCGATACGGTTGTATCCGTAATATGGAAAACTATTCAATGTATATGAGGTAAATTTATCAATTAGTTGTTGGTTATCATTAAGTTGTTTTAATAATTTAATTAAATCATTTATAACAACATTTACTTCATCAGATGTGATATTTGCTGTTAAATTATTTTCTTTTAAAAAGTTATAAAGAAATTCTGAAGCAACTGCCTGTAGTTTAGGACTAGTTAAAAACTCGAATAATAAGGCATTAAGATGACTAGAAATGCGAGTATTGATTTGTGGATCTTTTAGTATATTTGAAAACACATCAGATAAATTTGAAACATCTGTAAAGTTATCTGGATGTAAAGCATATGAATCCGCAAATGCTGAAACTAGTTCTTTAAGATGCTCAGAATTTAAAACAGAATCAAGTATTGATGAAATATCAGATTCTTTAACATTATATTTTTTAATTGGTGCTAAAATCGCATTCATTACAGCAGATTTTACATTTGGTCCGAATACCTTAATTGCATTATTTAAAATGGTTTTTAAAGCATCAGCAAACTCTGTTTTATACTCTTTAACCATATCACTTGAAGCAACAGCAGAAATTACTATAGCAAGGTTATCTATATTTAAAATAGAGTATTTAAATGCTGCAGAAACATTATCTAAGGTAAGTTGATTTTGTTCTTGATATTCTTGTAGTTGAGTTTGCAAGTTATATAAAATTCTTTGTAAAGTATTTGAACGAAGTAAAGATTCAACTAATGAGTCCTTAGCAAATTTACCACTAGCAACTTTTTTATTAAACAACTTTGCTAACTTACGCTCTGGATCTAAAACATTATAAATAGAGTTATTAGTTAAAAAATCAAACGCTTCGCGAGTTAGATAAGAAAAAGTTTCAGTTAATTCTGCAATGCGATTTCCAAAATTATATATATCTCTTTTGTCATCAATTTCTTGTTCATAATTATTTTCTACATCTAAATATGAAGCAGTGTTTGGTCCAAAAAGTTGTGAATTAGGAATAATAGGTTGGATTTGGTATGTTGCACTATTGGCATCAAAATCCAAATATTCTTGTGAAAAATCATACCCTTTATAATCATTAATATTTAGTGATGGATTAGTGATTTTTAAATATATATCCATTGCCATTTTTTTGTATCCAAAAGTATTTGGATGGATATCGAAAAAGATAGTAGATAATTCGGAAGCATGTTTATTTCAATAATCATTATTAACAGGTTGGATAAAGTTAATTTTATTAATAATCGCAGTCTCTCGAATTCCTTTGTTTAAAACATTTACCAAGATATCAAGTGGTGAAAAATCTAAACTTCCACCAAACAATTTTGCTACATATTCCTTAATCACATTGGCAATTAATAACATCGGAGTAGGATAACCGATAAAGTTTATATTAGCATTTGGAGCGAATTGTTTTAAATTTGCTACGAATGTTGTAAGTCTTTTTTGTGTTTCTCTTAACGCATTATTAAATAACTTGTTTATTAAAACAACTGCATCAGAAATAATTGCTTGACCTTTTAAATAATTTTTTATTAAGTTAGTTACATCATCAGTTGCTAAGTTTTGGAATAATAGAAACAAGATATCATTAGCAGATAATGAAAAAGTAACCAAGTTTGCTTGTTGTAACTTGTCTTTTATTTGTTGAGTTTTTGCTTGTCAGTCATTTCCAAAAATACTTAATGTATCTTCATCCTTAACAAGTGAATCATCATAAGGGATTCCAAGTAACTTGATTCAATCAAGTAATCGAGAACCAGATACGGCAAAATTATTAAATGCTTTAACACGGTGGTTTTGATTTAACAAACGAGCTAAGTATGCAGGATATGAAACACCCGAAATACTTCCATCACTTTCTAATTGACCAGGATATGATTGTGGCAAGGTTCCATCAAATCCTTCAGTAATCGAATCACCAATCGCGACATAACGAATATCTTCATTAGCAGGAATAAAATGTTCTGATTTTTTACGTTTTGCCTCATCAATATGGTCAAATTTTTGATCACCTAAAATATTTACATTTGACAATGTGCTCTTAGGTGGTTGTACAGGTTGTTGTGGGAGTTGAGTATTAGGTATAAGAACTGGTTTTTGATAAAATTCCTTGCCTCCACGAGGTAATTCTTCAGAAGAACCTGGTGCCTTACATGCAACTGCAATAGTAGTAGCTGCTAATAAAAGGGTGGAACTTGTTATAAGAAACTTTCTTTTTTTCATACTTCCTTTCACTTCATTATATATTTTATATATAATGACTTTTTTATATAATACCACATTTATCCAAAAAAAAGAATGATTATTGGTCGCTAAATACAAGCAAAAAGCACACATATAAAGATTGAAAAGAAAATTCAATCCTTGTATGTATGCTCTTAATATAACTAATTTGATAAATTTTGGTGCCCAAGACAGGGCTTGAACCTGCACGGATTGCTCCACTAGATCCTTAGTCTAGCGTGTCTGCCAATTTCACCACTCGGGCTTTTTGTTTTTATATTTTAGCATATTTTTACAAAAAAGTTAAAAAAATTAAAACGCAAAGCATTTTAATTAAATTAATTCGTTCTTTACAAATACATCATGAATGGCATCAAATGCTTCTTGTTCATCTTCACCCATAACTTTAACAGTTACTTCTGCTCCACATTTAACACCTAAAGACATAATATTCATAATTGATTTTAAATTCGCTTCACGTCCACCTGATTGTAATTTAATATCAGATTTATATTTTGAAGCTACAGTTACAAGAATTGAAGTAGGACGTGCATGAAGTCCAATCGGATCAACTATTTTAGCTGTAAATTCTTTCATAATAGCCTTTCATTATTTTATTAAATATTGCTACAAATGATAGCATGAATAAAATTTTATACTTTTTTTACTGTTTTTCACTAAAATAAAGTAATATTTTGTTAAATATTTATCATATTTGTGGAATAAATCGCATATTTTATGTGATTTGAACTTTTTCACCTTGTATATAGACATAAAAGTAATATAGTTATGAAAATAAAGTGATTTATTTGTTTACGATAGAAACAAAAAAACCTTGCAAAAACAAGGTTTTTAATATTTTCCTGCTTGTCAATCTGCAACTTCTTGAGCAGTTCCGAGCACAAAATGATCATCGTTTATTTTAATTCATTCAGGTTGGTTATTTTCATCATATTTATGCATATTGATATCATAAACATATCCAACCAAACTTCCTTTGCTTCCTTCAATTGAAGGAACTGCATCAAGTAAGCTTTTGGTATATGGATGCAATGAATGATTCATAATTTCTTCGGTTTTTCCTACTTCTAACAATCTTCCTTTATTCATAACAGCAATTCGATCAGAGATATATTCTACCATACGTAAATCATGTGCTATGAATAAAATTGTAAGTTGATACTTTTCTTTTAATTCATTGAAAATATTAACCACCTGCGCTTGTATAGACACATCAAGTGCTGAGATAGGTTCATCTGCAACCAATAGCTGCGGACGCAGTACAACAGCACGAGAGATACCAATTCTTTGTTGTTGTCCACCTGAAAATTCTAATGGATATCTACGCAATACTGATTCATCTAAACCAACAGATCTTAATATATCACGAACTAATAAACGCTTACATTCTTTTTCAGTATGTTTACTTAATTTATCACGTTCTGCTCTAAGTTCATCAAATAGTTTAGTTATATGTGGTTGATTTAATTTAATCACTTGGTTATATAAATCTACAAAGAATGCTTGATATGAAATATCTTCATTGGTTGCTATTTTAATATCTAATTCTTTTTCATAATTTCCAAAAAATTGTGGGTGGTTTTGTTGTGAAAACTCTTTATATAATTTTACTTTTGCTTCTTGATCATAGTTATACAAGAAAATTTCTTTTGCATTTTTGGTATTAGTTAAACCTTCTGAAACAATTGCTTCAACATTAGCATGTGGATTTAACGAGTTGGCCGGATCTTGAAAAATCATTTGAACTTTGTTGGTTAAAAAGTTTTCAATTGCTTTATATTCAGCAAGTTTTTTACCTACTTTGAACCCACGAGTAAGTTTTCTCGGTAAGGTTTTATCAAGTAGTTTAATTTCACCAAAGCTATAAGGAACCAATCCCACTAAAGCACGACCGATGGTGCTTTTACCACTCCCTGATTCGCCAACAAGTCCTAAAACTTCACCTTTATAAATGTTTAAATTTAAATCACTGACTGCTCTAAATGCTTTAATTCCACTTCCATAAGTGATATCAACATTGCGCATAGTTACTAATTCACTTTCACCATGCTTTGGGCGTAGCATTTCTGCTACACCTTTAGTTTGAGTTCGTCAAACTTCTTTTTCACCAAATAAGAATCTTTTAACTTTATATAATGTTCTTTCGTTACTCATTTTCAGCTAAAAATTCCTTTCATAATCTTTGGATAAGTTCAGGTGGTTGGTATTTTGGAGCTTGTGGATCTAATAAAGCAGACTTAACACGGTGAGTCTCTGAAACATAATAAAAATCTGGTTCAATTTCAAAGTCACGCCCTAATGCATAATCATTTCTTACCGCAAAAGCATCACCTTTGATGTTATTTAAACTTGATGGTACACTTCCACGGATGGTTGATAAACGACTTCCTTTGTTAACATCGGGCATGCTAAGGATTAACCCCCATGTATATGGATGCTGTGGATAGTGTAAAATTTCATGTGCTGTTCCTTCTTCTATGATTTGTCCTGCATACATAATAGAAATGTAATCTGAAATCGATGCAACAACACCTAAATCATGGGTAATAAATACGATAGATAACTTTAATTTAGTTTGTAAATCTTTAATAATGTCTAAAACTAATGCTTGCACAGTTGGATCAAGGGCAGTGGTTGGTTCATCCATAACTAGAATTTTTGGTTCTAATGCAACTATTGCAGCAATAACTACCCGTTGCACCATACCACCAGACATTTCATGTGGATATAACTTCATAACTGCTTCAGGATCATTTATTTTAGTTAGTTTTAAAAACTCTACAGCACGATCATAAGCTTCTTTACGGGTTTTAACAACCTTATTTAACAGCATCCCTTCCATAATTTGTGTTCCTACTTTCATTGTAGGATTAAGTGTTGACATTGGGTTTTGGAATACAGCAGAAACTACACGACCACGATAATGTGAGCGCTCTCAATCGCGAAATGAGAATTTTTCAACATTATTGTTGTATAAAAGAATTTCTCCACCATCGATAACAGCATTATCACCAGTAAGTCCATATAGAAGTGATGTTATTACTGATTTTCCTGATCCTGATTCACCGATAATTGCATGAACTTTACCTTCATAAACTTGCAAGCTTGTTCCACGAAGCACAATATTTTTTTCTCCTGGACGAGCTGGGTTAGTAAAAGAAAGTTTAATATCTTTTATTTCTGCAGCAATTTTTAATTTACTTCCATCTTCAAAAGTTCGGTATTGTACATTTTTATAAAAATTATCTCAATTGAAATAAGAACGTTTGAAACGGGAAAATAAAGAAAATTTCTTTTGTTTTTTTGAAACTTGTTGTTCATAGGTTTTTGTATCAATGTTAGTTTGTTGATTTAAAGATTCTTGATTTTGGTTTTTTAAACTTAAATCATTAGTAGTTTTGTTAGTTTTTGTATCAAAACGTCTAAATCATCTACTATTTTGTTCTTTTCTCACAATAACCTCTATCTTTGACGTCTCAAGGCATCTTGGACGCTCGCCCCTATTAATTGCACACTAGTTGTAATTAAAATCAACATTGTCGATGGAACAAAAACATATCTTAAATAGGTAGGAAAGACCTTTTGACCTTCTGAAATAAGGTTACCTAAGGTTGGAACGTCATCAATTGCTAAACCAATGAAAGCTAATGATGTTTCTGAAAGCACTACCCCAGGAATTGTAAATACTAACTGAGTAATCAGTATTGGCAAGATAACAGGAACATAATTTTTAAGAATTTTTCATGCTGGTGTACCTAAAACTCTCGAAGCTGCAACTCACTCAAAGTGTTTTGCACGCTTAACTTGAGCACGGATTTGGTTAGCCATTCCTGTTCATGATGTAAATGATAAAGAAAATACAATTACTCAGAAACTAGGACTAACAACAATAGTCATCAAAATCAAAATAATGATTGTTGGAACTACTGAAATAACCTTAATTATAAATGTCATCACACAATCAAAACGTTCATATTGACCCATTAAAATCCCAATGGTAAGTCCGATGATAACTTCGATAAATGTAACAACTAATGCTAATGCAATCGAGTATCGCAACCCGTGCCATAAACGTGCTCAAATGTCGCGACCAATTGAATCGGTCCCAAAAATATGATAAATTCCTGTTTGCTCATCTGTTTGGTTAAATGTTAAGAACCTTGCATCAACGTTTGATAAGTTTGGATCTTGTGTAGTAAATGGGATAATAAATGATAAAAGAATAATCACGACTAATAAAACAAAACCAAATACACCTGCAAAACTCTTTGAATAACGATATACAAATTCTTTAAATACCTTCGTTTCTGCACCCATATGTGCATCAGCATGGAAATCAAAAGTTTTACCTACTATTTTTCATGCTTGATATTGAAACGGTTGCAATATCATACTTGGAGCAGCATCCTTAGTTAGTTCATTTGTTGGACCAAGTTGTTGACGTTGCTTTAATTTAGTTAAATACTTTTTAAAAGAAGACACTAATTTAGATTCTTTTTTATCATTGAATGCCAATTATGCCCCCTTTCTACGCACTCTTGGATCTATAACTTCATATAAGATATCACGAGTTGCATAAGATAAAATAGTAAGTAAAGTAAACATTATAATTAAGAATAAAATCACATTATAGTCTTTTGTTTGAATTGCTTGTAGTAATGTTGCACCAGAACCAGAAATAAAGAAGATTTGCTCAATGAAGATACTTCCGATAAATGAACCGAAAATAACAGCAGGGAAGAATGTTGCGATTGGGAAGAGTGAAGGTTTAAGTGCATGTTTTCATACAAAACGGTTTTTTGATAATCCTTTTAAATATGCAAATTTAGCATGCACTGAGTTTAACTCACGATTTAATTCGGTACGAATATATTTGATATATACAATGATACTTCCAAGAGAAAGCGCTAATCCAGGTAGGATATATGTTAGGAAATTATGTTGAGCGAAGATATATGGTAAGTTAATTAAACGACCGATAAATACTAATATTAAAGCAAAAATAATCGAAGGAACCGATGAAAAAATACTTACTAACACAGTTGATACATTATCAACTATTCCGCCTGGGTTTTTACCAACTCATATTCCTACAGAAATTCCTATTACAACAGTTAATAATACTGAAAAAATTCCTACTAAAAATGATTTATAGAAGCGCTCTCAAATAAATGAATTTATTTCTTGTGCAGGAAATAATGATAATGATATACCAAAATCTCCACGAAAGAGTCTTACTATATAGTGTCAGTATCTTATAATTAACGGCTGATCTAAACCGTATTTTGCTTCTATTGCTTTTTTTGCTGCATCATCTAAACCAGCTGTTAAAGTATTTGAACCAGGAACGGCATTAATTAAAAAGAATGTAATAGTAATAACAATTAATCCAATAATAAAGAATTCGGCAATAATCTTAAAAAATCTTCAAGAAGAAATTAATAAAGGTGAATTAATGTTAAATAATTTCTCAACAAATGTTGCATCTTTAGTTCTTTTGTTTGAAAAAACTATAAAGTTATCATCAACATAAGTAGTTTTGTTATTTTCTTTTGTTTTAGATCATTTCATCTATTTTGCCCTCCCTCTTGGTAATCCTGGTTTTGGTGGTCTAGTAAAATCATATGCATATTGCAGCGCAAATGTATAAAGACTATCTACACCACCTACTCTGGTTATTTCTCAGTTGGTATCAACTTCCATTAATGGTACAACAATCGATGCATCACGAATAACTTTTTCAAGTTCACCGATGAAGATGTACACATATTCTTGGGTCCATTTTAATTTTGTCTCAGCATTTGTAAAGTTTCCGGTAAAGAATGCATTTATTCTATCAGTATAACTTTGCGAATCTTCTTGTGGACGAATGAAAGATAAATCAATAAATTTACGTCAAAAATCTATTTTTGTATCAATCTTTCCTAATGATCACTGAATATGTAAGCGATCTGCAGTAGCACGTGTAGCATCTGCCAATTTATCAATTCCTTCAAACATTAATAACAATTCATTAAGAATTTTTTTCTTACGTCCTGCTTTAATATTCGGATTCGGAATTAGCATATATTCAATTAAATTTTTAATTAAACGGTCACTAAATGTTTTTGATGTGTCTTTATTTAATTTTTCAATTAATGGTTTAACTGCTTCTTCAAAAGCTGTTATATCATTCTTATCTCCTTTTTTAGCTTTTTCATATGCATCTTTTGCGCTTTGTGATGCATTAACTAAAGCTAAAAACGGAGTTTGTAATTTTGTTTCGATGTAGTTATCTACATCTAAATTGGTTGCTTGCACATATAATTGGCGAATGTAATCTGCATATGTGTAAGAACCTACTGGGTTTGTTTTAAAGGCAATACTTTTTTGGTTAAAACTATCTATTTCATCGGGTTTGAAGAATACTGCGACATAGTCTTGAGCACTATTTCCGCCTAATCTATCATAGTTTTGATAGATAATGTCGTATTTTCCTTCTTCAATAAATGAAGCAAATGAGTTTTCAGGTAAACTCTTAATATCAATATTTACAAAACCATCGAAAGTTCTACCTAATATTTCTTTTAAGTATGCACCTGCTTTCTTTTGTTCATCACTAGAGTTGTTTAAAAATTTTAAAGTTACAGATTTTAATCCTTTGTGTCTTGCTTTAAAACGTTCAATATAAAATTGTGCTGTTTTTGGTGCATATGTTTGATCATAACGATGTGTTTTCTCAAAAGTATATCCTTTTGAAAGATGAGTTACAAAATCATAATTTTGTAACGGGAATTTTACCCCATCCTTTGCATCACTACTCATATCTGAAAAGTAGGTTTCGATATTTTTCCCATCATATGTTCGATATTGTCCATATGCTGTTCAGGTGTTTACTGGAAATGAAAAGTCTCATCCAACTACTTTAAGCAGGTTCTCACGATTTACTGCATAGAAAATTGCGTTTCTAAGGTCTTCATCTTGTATATAACTTTGTGCGTTTGTTTCATTATCAAGGTTAAATCCAAAAGCAATTGTTCCATAACCTGTGTTTTTATTTAGATATTTTTTATATTCAGGGTTAGCAAAATATTGTGTTATTTTTTCAGCCGGAATATAAGTTTGTGAAATATAACCATCTTCAAAGAATGTTGCATTAGTGTTTCTGTCAGTTGAAAAATAAATTTTTATTCGGTTTGAAATCGTGTTTTCTGCATCGAAATAATCTGGATTTTTTTCTAACAATAATGATCCCTGTGGACCTAAAATAACATTTTCAGGTTTCATCAAAAATGGTCCATTTGTTAAAAAGTGTTGTTTTTGTGATCCGAAGACATCGATTCCACCTGCAACTGTTTCAATATACTTACGATTTACAGGGAAAAGGTGGAAGAAAATAGTAAATAGCATATATGATAAACCTGGTGTCTTGTTCTCATCAAAAATCATTGTAAAAGTATTTAAATTATTTGCTAATGTCTCAATTGTAGGTTTAATTTTTCTTGCATCTTCATCAAATTTAAAATTTTGGTAAGGATTTGCATAAACATTTTTTACTAATGTGCGAACAAAAGTCTTAGTTTTATCTTTTGGATCTCTGAATGTAAAACTTTGTGATTCTTTTTCAATCTTGAAATTAGGATTTAAATCCATACTCTCATTAACTTGTTCGAGACTGTAATCTAAATATAGCTGACCAGTATAAAAACCAAAATCTAATGCAGCTTTTTTGATTGCTTCAACTTCTTTTGTATCAGCAGGTACATTATTTTTTGAAACTTGTGATTGTCACTCTTTATCATTCGGATCTTGAATGTAACTGCCATCAGCTAATTTAATGTATTTTCTACGACCTCATGGATTTTTATATGGTACACCAAATTTATCAACATAGTCTTTTTGAGCAGCAACAAATTTTTCGGCTCCACGAATAGAGTATTTTAATACAGAATCTAGTTTTTGTGATCCGGTATTAATATCCAAAATATATTCTAAATAATCGCGTAAATCTTGTGCTGTTGAAACATCTCCGTTACTTCAGCGATTTAATCCGTTGTTTAGAAATCCAGTTACTGCCATATAGTTGTTGCTGTTTTTTGGGTTAGGGAAAGCATAAATACTTGCATTTCGTTGTGGATCACCGATTGTTGCACGTCCTAAACCACCAGTAATACCAAAGTCATGTAATCCGTATCAACTACCACGAACTCTACCAAAACCATCACTTTCTTCTAATTTACTTTTAAATTTAAAGAAATCATTAAAGTTTGAACTCGGTTCAGTTTTTTTATCTTCTGTTGTTTTGACAGTTCCATCTGTATCTACCATAACCATATTTAACGGACTTGTTTTAGTAATGGATTTTAAATCACTGTTTGGTCCACTTTTAAGAAATGAATCGACTAATGAAGGTAATATTTTATCAACTGATTTATATTTTATATAGTTTAAGTTATTAATTGGTTCAGTTGCTAAACCAAGATCATAATCAATTACTGAATTTTGACTATGAACTTCATTTAGACTCTTTGTATTTGTTGTGTTATTTCCACTGGTGCTACACGCTATTGCTAGCAAGGATGCTGATGAAAGTGCAGCGGTTGTGGTAAATAAATATCATAACCTTTTTTTCAAATTAGCTCCTATCCTGTTATGTTAAATTGGTAATCAATCTTTATTATTGCTTTACCTTTTTCTTGTGTTTTTGAATCTTCATTATGTCTTATAGTTACTGATGCTTGTGTACCTGTTTTTCCGTTTTCTGCTAATTGAGTTACATCACCTAAGGTAAAATCGGAAACAACTTTATTATTTTCATCTACAAATTGAATGTAGTATTGATGTTTTGGTAATAATAAGGTATTACGGTATTTAGCCATAACTCCAAAATCAGATATTCATGAAGTATATCCTTCATCTTCTACCCTAACTTTAGAACTTGCATCACCTTGTTGTTTGAGATAAAAGACGTTATTTGTTCCTTTAATATTAATTGGTAAGAATTTTTGCTCACCTGTTTCTATATCAGTAAAACGAAGTTGTTTTATCTTTTTAGCATCTTCATTAGAAACATATCCGTATAATGCTAATGAATCAATACGTTTATTTCTAAAGATACCCGCTACAGTTCTCTCTCCGATACCAAAATTGCGTAATTGTGAAATAAAGAAAGCTCTCGGACGTGATTTAATTGGTTGATTTTTAAAGTCCTTTAGACGGATGTCATCATCCATAATTTCTTTTCCATTATCATCATAAAGTTGCATTCCAATAGCGACTTTTTGATAGCGATCTTGGAAGTAACCGTTGCTTTTGGTTATAAGTTTTCCAAAATATGATGAGGATCTATCCTCGTTTCTTCCGTTTGAATCAGAAACATCAGATAATTTACCTTTATATACACCAATTACTTTTTCGTATGTATCTTGTAGTTGCTTGTCTTGCTCTTCAAATAATTTAGCAATTTCTTCATTAAGTTTCTTGTTAGCTTCTTGTAATTGATTTTTAGATGCAATATTAGTTGCTTTTTCAGATTCTAATTGCTTCTTTTGCTCATCCGTGATTTGAGTTTTCAATTCCTTATCAATTTGTGCATTTCGATTATCGAGTTTTTGTATTTCAATTTGGTTTTTTGATGCTAATGATTCTTTGATTTGACGATCTAATGAATTTTTAAAGTAAATATCCTTGGTTTGATTAAATAATTTATCAAATGCTTCTGCTCTAACTGCATCAAAACTTGCATTAATAATATTTGAATAACTATTTTTACGTTCATTTCAAATTTTTAACTTAGTTGCATCAATTACATAATCTTGTCCTGTATATGCTTCGTTTGCATTAGTTAAGTATGTAGGCAAGTTACCAAAATCAGCTGTGGCAGGGACATATGTAGTTTGCACATAATCACGAGTTAAAGTTTCTGGAATTGAATATATATAGTCAGTAAATTTATCATTTAACAAGTTTTCAACACGTGTAGAATTATATTCAAGAATATCAGAAGAAGGATATCCATTGTTAAATACAGTATAAACCGCTCTTCTTAGGTATCAAATGCGATCATTATCACGATAACCTTGTCCTAAGTAAGTAATGATATTACCTACAAATTGATATAAGTCTTGTGTATTAGTAAATTCTAGTATCTTAGCAGCAGAATCTTTACCTACAATGCCAGTTATATAATCAGAGAATATTTTTTGCAACTCTAGTGCATCATATGATGTACGTTCTTGTGTTGGTGTGATAAGTTCATTATCAACCATAAATTTTTTATCAAAGTAAAAGCTGTCTGTAAAAGTATTACTTAAAATATCGATTCCGTATTTAGATGAAAAAATTGCTTGATTTTCTTTTAACTGAGTTGCTGGATTAAAGTCTGTAACTGTTCAGAAATAATCTGAATTTCTAAATCTTAACATTAATTCATTTGCAAGTTCTTGATCGCTTGCTGCTGCAATTCTTGATTTATTTTCTGCTGATTCATCTGAAGTTGCTACTGCTGCCTTAAATGCATCAAAATCAAATTTAGTTTTTACGTAATCAACATCTCAATTAAATTTAATTACGGGAGCACCGTCTTTAACAGTTAATGGTTCTAATGATGCTTTAGAATAATCAATCGATGTAAATTCAATAAATTTTTCGAAATTATCAAATGCTGCTGTTGTTTCGCTTTGATCTCCATTTTTAACTGTTGCTAAAAACTCTTTATTAAATGAGTTGTATAAATTATAGTTTTTTACAGTATTTTTATTAAAGTTGACAAATGCTATTTTTTTAACAAGAGCAGAAAAACTTCTAGGATTACGAATTATGCTTTGGAAGGTATCTTTTGAAACAACATTACCATCTGCATCGATCCCAGCTAAGAATGGAACAAATTTTTTGTCTTGATCAATGTTATATAAACCAAAACCACTAAACATTATTCCATAAGCCGGGTTCATTTGTGGACGACCACTAGCATTGTTATCACTGTTAAACTGTCTTGCATATGGTCATAAATCAGATTGCCCATTTTCATCTGGATTATAAAGGACTTTATCTGAAAAATGATTGTTTAGTATTAACGGGAATGTATATCCTTTTTGAATTTTTCCATCTTTAACAAAAGCAAAAACATTCAACAATTGAGCATAATATCCATCTTGAAATTGTGAACCTCGATTTTGGTTTTCTAAAATAAATCCTACATATGTATCAATTATTTCACTGAGGTTTGTATATAAATCACCTTTATCTGTTAATGCTGTATATTCTAATGCACGACGGGTTCCTGGTCGTCTTGTATTATTTTGGTAAATTTGATCGATTCTGTTTGAATCTGCATCTAATTCAACTGCATCTGAACGGTATTTTAAAGAATCAACAAATCCGTTATCTGTAAAATTGGTTCCTTGAAGCAATGTTTTACGAATTGGACCAATTACACCACCAAAATCTGTATCACGGGTGTTTCAACCTGAATCTGCAAAACGGGTAATTAATAAACTATCAATTGTACTCTTAATAATATTTGTTTGTTCACTTATATAATCAAGACTTTTTTCATCAAGTGGTTCATTTAACGGAACATTAATTGCTGGTTTTCCATCTTTATCAAAGACATTAATTTTGGTTGCTATAGTAGCGCCATTTGCATCTTTTTGTGTTTCAACTACTGAAATTGTTATTGAATTTGGGGAAGCAATTTTAATCACATCTTTAAGTGATTTTCCTAAACCATCTCTTATATTTTCAACAATATCAGAGATTGCTACTTCTTTAAAAACATAAACATCTTTTCCGTCTATTTGTTTTTTCTCAAAAGTTTTATTTACACCCTCGATAAATGGATTTAATGTACCTGAATTTTCATCAAATGAATTAGCTATAAATAAATCACCTAATCTTGCTCCACGTAATTTTGCAGCTTCTTGCATTCCTTTAAAGTCTTGTAAAAATCTACGATCTTTTTCATCCAAAACACTGAACACATCACTGTTTGGAATTGGGTTTCCTCAAATTTGCTTGTCTGTTTCACGAACAAATTTTCCGTTTTTATCTTTAAATAAGAAGCGAATGTATTGTCCTGTTGTATCAGAATCTTCAGTTTGTTGCCCTAACGCGTTAACACGAACAAAATCTAAATTAGTACGTGCTTTTAAATAATTGCGCAATGATTTTGCTGAATAATAAGATGTCTCAGTTAAACCACCACGAGTAGAAATCCCTCCAACAACAACAGCATTACTGTCTTGATTAAGTGCTTGTGATTGGTCAAGTGTATAATGGTGTCCATATTCATGGGTTGCAACATATTTTAAGAAGTCAGTTGATATCCCTTCGTAATTATCTATTGTAGCAGAAAGCAATAATGGCAATCCTATACGATCGCTATCACGTAATCCATAATAGTCACCTTCGACTAATTTATAATCATAAAATCCTTGATCGTTAATTGTTCTTTGAATATGTGGTCCATTTAGTTTTTTTGCTAATTGTGGAAACTTTTTAAGAACTTTATCAACTAAACCGGTATATACTTCGTTATAAATTTGATATTTACGAGTCGATAATCCTCTAAGAGGTCTACCATTTTTATCAACGATGCTAATATCTTCTGGGCCTGATTTAATTGAAATTGGATTAATTGAACCTTTGTACCCTACTGCATCTTTAAATTGTTCGAATAATTTATTTTCGGCATCACTCATATGCATCGCATCAAAAGTGATAATTAGCGGAATATTTGTATTAGTGTTTTCTAATGTAATTTCAAGACGTTTATTTTTAACATCAATTGATTTAATTTTAAATTCACGTAAACGATTTTTGCTTTCCTGGGGAACTTTGCTTCAGTCACTCAATGAATCAATCGAATTCATCGCTTTGACTTTTGATGCATATGCAGATAAATTAGCATTTTCATCAGCATAAATTCAAAGTGTTTGTCCTTCAAATGCTTTAACATCAAAGAAATCTAGAAAATGTTTTAATTTTGGATCTAAAATAGCTTTAAATGTTTTGTAATTTACTTCAAAATATGGATCGATTTCGTTTTCTGCTGCTGCATAGACAAATTTTGCATCTTTACCATCTGCATCCTTATAAGAAAATTCGATACTCAAGATTCGATTATCACTATTATTTGGTTTTGATGATGTTACTTTTGTAACTTTTGCATCAATTAATGAATCATAAGTTATTTTTGGGGCATCTGAATGCCCTGAACTATCAGATGTTGGTAAATTAACATCCTTGGTTTCTAATGTAAATGTATATGCTGTGAGATCTTTTGGTAAAATCAATGTATCTTCTAAACGTGTAGTTTTTGGAATAAAGATTTTAAAGGTTTCTCCTAATAATCTGTTTGGATTATAAAGCGATAAAAATGGTAGATTATTTGCTGAACGAGAATTTTTTATTGCAGAAGCAAGTGGAATGGTTGCTAGAAAGTTATCAACAGCAACTTTATCTTGTTGATCTTTAAATGTTGCATATGTAAGTGAATCGGTTCGGTTTCCCGCTCCACCTATTACTGAGTAAACTGGCATCGAACCAAAGAATGCATCAGGGAAGAATTTGATTTCGCTTACTTCTTTATGTAAAGTAGAATGCGATCCTAATGTAATCGCATTTCCGTTTTGTTCTACTCCTGGTACCAATCTAAAACTATCCAAGGTTAATAAATCTGGTCCTCATGCAACATTATTAATAAATCACTTGCTAAAGTCGATAAATTTATCTGGCTTTACTGCTAAAACATATTCATCATAAAATGTAAATGAACCATATTTAACTGCTAAGATAAAACTTTCATTGTATCTTTTATAGTACTCATTAAAAAAGTCTTCAAATGAATAAAGTTTGCTTTTGTTATCATTAAATCCAAATGATTTATAGTCGGGTGAAATAAATCCAACTGCATTTTCTTTTGACGGATCAGTGATAAAGATTTCAGGTGTTAATTCATGATTTTCATTATATAACTTAGAAAAATCGTTTTTCAGTTCTTCTTTACTTACAGGCAGCGATGAACCTCGCACCTCATCTGAGTTATTTGCATATCCATACATTGCTGCTACAGTTATAGCAGATGTAAATGTTATTATGCTGGCTGAAAGTAAAACTTTTGCTTTTAAACTAAGTTTTAGTTTTTTCATACTTCCTTTCTTTTTATAAGTTGGTTTAAATAAATATTCTATATAATTTTACCATAATTTTTCATATTTATATATTTATTGTGTTTTTAAAGAGTGCTATATATCATATGTTTTGAGCATTTTTAACATTTTTTAATAATTTTTTAAAATAATTTTGTTTTTAAGTAATTATTTACATTATTATTCATATAATTTGTTTTATCAGCATAAAATTTGTAATATCATAAAATATAAATTTTTGCTGATAAACTGTAATATAAAAAAAACACACAAAAGTGTGTTATGGATGCTAATTAACTTGATATTTCTTTTTCATAACTGCGGTAAATTTCTGAAACACTTTCCCCAACTAATGATGCATTAATTACTTTACCTAAAAATTCACCAAGTGAAACTATTTGCAATTTTGAGAACTTGTCTAACATTTCATAATTATCTATACTGTCTGTTACAATTACTTTAGAAACATCAGGGTGATTTTCAAAAACTTCAAAACCCTTGGTAAAAATTCCGTGTGTTGCAGCAACTATAACTTTTTTAGCACCATTTGCTTTTAAAGTTTCAACTGCTTTTAAAATAGTTCCACCAGTATCGATGATATCATCAATTATTACAACATTTTTATCTTTTACACTACCTAAAATCCCCATTACTTCTGTTTGATTTACACCAGTGCGGCGCTTATCGATGATGCATATTTGCACACTTTCTGAAATTAATTCAGCTAATCTACGTGCACGCACAGTTCCACCATGATCAGGAGAAACAACTGTAAATTTTTCACCTGTTGCTTTTAATGCCTTTGCGATTGGATATTGTCCCCTTAAATCATCAACTGGTTTATCAAAGAAACCTTGAATTGAAGGATTATGTAAATCCACACAAATTACTCTAGAAACACCTGCTGTTTGCAACAAATCAGCAACTAATTTGGCTGTAATAGGTTGTCTTCCACGAGCCTTGCGATCTTGACGAGCATATCCATAGTAACTTAAGCATACATTAATTGTTTTAGCACTAGCACGTTTCAACGAATCAATAAACATCAAAAGTTCCATAATATTATTATTTACAGGTCTTGATGTGCTTGCAATTATATAAACATCCTTATTTCTTACAGTTGGAGTAGAAACCAGCATAACTTCACCATCAGCATATACTGTTCGATCTACATTCGAAAGTGGTATATTGATAATTTCTGAAACTTTTTGAGCAAGTTTAAGCGAATTATGCATACCAAACAAAACAATATTATTATCCATTTTTCCTTTCATTATAATTTTACCTTATTTATATTTTAAACTAAAAGATAATTAAATATTGTGTTTTGTGTATTATATGGTGTAAACATTACCAGATAATTAGAAAAATTATGAAATTGATTATGACTTGATATATCAAAGAAAAAAAATTAATAATGTGATATATAAGTATATATAAAATAAAAATGTATAATTATAAAATATAAGGAATATAATGACAGACAAAAAGAAAAGTAATATTATGAAAAATGTGCTTATTGGTTCATGATTTATCTTAGGTGCTGCTGGTGTTTCAGCTGCTATAGCAATACCGACACATAATTTAAAATATGTACAATCATTTCCAGAAGATGTAAGTAAATTACGTCAAACATATAAGCAGTTTTTAGATACTAAAATTAGTATAATTAATAGTAATCCAAAAGATACTGATTGAGCATTAAGTTTTGACACAAGAGTAAAAGGTTTTTATGATGACAAAGGCCTTACTAATGATCAAAAAATAGCTAAACTTGATACTTTATTAAAAGAACTAAACGATGGATTTATTGAAAGAAGTAAGAAGAAAAGTTTGGATTACATTGATAAAATCGGTAAATTACAACTACATGAGAATGCTTCTAATACTTTAAAAAGTTTTCAAGAAAGCATTGTAAATTTTTATAGAAACGAAATTCATAAAGCAACTTCTTTACAGTTAATTAATAATGCATATTTTGAATCTTCATCAATGCAACAAATCATAAAAAACCTTGATATCCTTGAAAAAAACAACAAAATTACATCTGAAAAACTTAATGAATTGATATCAAATTGACAAAAAATTAAAGGTAATTTAGATAAAGTTGAAGTATTAAGAAAAGATATCTTAAATCTTGCTAAAGGAAGTTAAAATCTACTTTATAGTAGATTTTTTATGCTAATGGAGTAAATATGAGACATAGATGGTGAATAAAAAAATTTTTATTTTTAACATCAACTGCATTTATTGCAACTGCTATTTCATGCAGTCAACAAAATGATGATGTATCAACTGTTAAAAGATTAAAAGGGTGAGGAAATGATGAATTTGTCGCAGAGAACCAAAAAAGTTTGAATAATGTAAGCTACCAAGATGAATATCAAAATGCAAAAATTCAAGCACCTTTTATCGCTAAGACAAAATCGAATGTAATGTATCAGTTAACTGTATATTCGTTTGCTGATGGAAATGATGATGGAATTGGTGATTTTATTGGTTTAACTAATAATTTGGATTACTTCGTGAATCTAGGAATAGACACTTTATATCTATCACCAATTCATCCGTCTTCATCATATCATGGATATGATGTTATCGATTATACTGCTGTTGCTCCTGAACTTGGTGGAATGCAAGCTTTTGATAATTTTATAACTAAGGCACACAAAAAAGGAATTAGAGTTGTTTTAGATATGGTTTTAAATCATACATCTTATGAACATCCTTGGTTTCAAAAAGCTTTAGATGGAGATAAAAAATATCAAAAATATTATTATTTTTATGACAACAAACCAATAAACGATAAAGATTATGGTGAAGATAAAGATGTAAGAAAAATATTTAAAAATATTAATTATCATCAAAACCCAAAACCTGATACAAATCTAAGATATGCGGCAAAATTCTGAAAAGGGATGCCTGATTTAAATTTAACTAATCCGGATGTTTTAAAAGAAATAGAATACATTCATAAATTCTGAATCAAAAAAGGTGTTGATGGTTTTCGCTATGATGCTTTTTACCATTATTTTGGTAGCGAAAATTCACATAAACCAACCGATAGTGATGGATCAAAAACATCACAATTATTCTTTGATTGACGTGATGCATCTGATAAAGAAATTAAGCAAGCTATAGAAAATAATGTTGCTCGTTCTGATAAAGAAGTATTTATGTTCGGGGAATGATGAAAAAGTGTTTATGATGCATCAAAATATTTAATGTATGGAAGGTCGAATTATAAAGCTCTTGGTAGTGTCTTAGATGGAAATCATTATAAATATCAAATACATCCGTTTATTAATTCTGATGAGGAAAAAAACTTAATCAATTATCTTAACAGCGATGAAGGTATGAGTTATTGATTACCGTTTTTAGATAACCATGATATCGATCGTTGAATAGCAAATTATAAAAAAAATGTAACAAAAACACCATTAGGAACACCACATAAACTTAACGATAAAGAAAGAGCAGGTTATTTAGCGGCATTATTTTCTTTGCTTTCTCGTGGTGGAACACCTATTTTATATGACGGAAATGAAATATTAATGCAAGGTGGAGATAAAAGTAAAGGTGATGATAAAATTCGTGAAGCATATTGATGGAAAGATTTGCACAAAAGAGTTTATTTTAAGGATGAAAGATCAGGAAGTGATATTATTCAAACACAGGATTCAAAAGGTGAAGGATATGTTGAATCATTAGTTTCTGATAAAAACGGTGCATATGTATTAGTTTCAAAATTAATCCATTTACGCGAGCAATATCCATCACTTAAAGATCAAGATATAAAATATATTAAGAAACCATCAGACATTATCGAAAATGCATCAAATTATCCTAATAATTTAACCTTAAGAGATAACCAAGATGGAAGTTATTTATTAGTTGTATATAGTGACAATTTAGGTAGTTTTGAGATTAACCTAAAAGATGGATATAAATTTGATAAGGATTTAATCAATCAAAGTTTTCAAATGAGTGAAAAATCATTGAAAAGCAATTCACACATAAAAGTCGGAATGTTTTTGATTAAAAAACAATAAAATTTCTGTTTATAATATAAATAACCTTGAAATATATTATTATTACACGAGATAAAAATACACTTTTGTTGCTTATATATGAGCTAAAAAGTGTATTTTTCTTTATTATTAACTTTATTAAAAATCAATAATAACTCTTCAACAAAACCAATTTATTTACAAAAAAATAAAATTGTTTTGTTGTAATCTATCTATAAATAAGTAAATTATGGAACAACTATCTTGACATATCAAGTTATCAAAGGAATTAATATCATATTTTCACAATTATTATGTGTTTTTTGTATTGCTATATTATAATTTAATCAGGATTATGAAGAAAAATATACATTTTTCAAAACCACCATTTAAAACTCGTTTTAGGTGGTTTTGAGTAGGTAAATTACCTCTTGAACGCAAATATACTCCAAAAATCCTAGAATATTTATTTTTACTCTTTGCAAACATTGTCGTACTTATTATAGAAATTATTTTTATCCAAATTATTATCAATCTCAGTAAATCTCCTAATGTTTTTAATGTTGAACTTTTCAAAACCTTGCAAAATTATTGAGTACGTATAATGCTTGCTGTATTAGTAATAAATTATTTAGCGATTGCTTTAATAACTATTCATGTAATTTATATAATGTCAAAAACAGAATTTAATCACTGGATAGGTTATGTTGCTTGTATAAGTGGTTTGTTATTACTCTCACCAATTTGTATTATTTTTTCTTTTATTGCATATCAAAAAAATGAAATTGCATTTGAATAATCCTGTAATTACTTAACAATAGATAAGGAATATTGAAATATGAAAATAAAAAAAGCATTAGTTTATACAGGTGGATTATTATCGCTTGGAGCAGTAGGAGTTGCTGTTTCTTGTGGAACAAGTGGTTCAGCACAACAAGACACCGGAAAAGGTTCTAAGAAAATTTACATCGCTGTGGATGGAGCACAAAAGGACTTTTACAATGAAGTTAAGAAACTTTTTGATGCTTCTGATTCACACACAAAAGATGGATTTACACTTGAATTTATTCAAAAAGGTGTTTTCGATGCATTAAACCTTGGTACACAAGGATTAAACGACCCAACTGTTCCTGATATTTTCTATTTACCTCAAGACCGTGTTACAGAATTTGCACAAAATAATTATTTAGCTGACTTAGATACATTCTTTGGAGATAAAGTAAACGATACACCAAAAGTACTAGATGATTTAAACAAAGTTGTATCGCTACCTGATGACCAAAAAGCCGATATTGTTAAATTCGGAACTATTAACGGTACACAAAATCAGAAACCTACACATAAATTTTTAGCAGTTCGTCATAACAAAGAAGGTCTTATTTTAGCTTCAAACAAAGATGAAGCAGACACAAGAACTGAACTTACAAATAAAGATACAGATACATTGAAAGAACTAGTTGAAAAAGGTAAATTAGTCTTAAGATTACAAGACTTTTGATATGGTAATGGTATTTTATATGGTGGGATTAAAAAAGCATGAGATTCATACACACAAGTGCAACAAGATCAATTAGGTGGAGATTCATTATCTCAATCATTCTTCCAAAAGAACTTATACAAAAATAATGAAGGACAAGTTTCTTCATGATTTGTAAAAGGTGATAAATGACATGGATTACTTAAAGATGGATTAAAAGAAGTTGCTAATGTTTTATATCCAATTATTCATGCAGCTTATGGAATGACACCAGAGGCATACAAAGAAACCGTTTGAGCTAAAAACGGATTAAGTCAAGGTGACTTACAAGCAATGTACGGAAGCGATATGGGTGTTGTTAACCAAACTATTTTTAGTGCAATGAAAGATAAAAAACTTGACTATGCATTAATTGGGACATGAGATGTTCAAAACTCAAGAGATGCAGCAAATGCACTATCATTCTTCAATGTAGTTCCTGTTGATGATGGAGCTCCATACATTCAGGCGGCCGGTGGTTGAGGTTATGGTATTTCTTCAAGAAACAACGGATCATCACCTGAAAGAAAGAAAGCACTTGAAGAAGTTTTAAAAGCAGCATTTAATTTCGATTCATACTATCAATACTTTAAACAAGATTCTAAAATACCTTATTCAGAAGCTCTATTTTCTAGAATGTCAGATAGAATCAAATCAGATAATACATCAGAAGAAACTAAGATACAAAATTTTGCAAAAAATTTAGGTTATGCTGATTTCAATGAACTTAATAGTAAACTAGCAACCGTTTTAAGTGAACTTAATGAATTAAAAGGAAGCTACGGAAAATGAGGTTTATGAGAATCAAAGGCTGATGAAAACAATCCTATCGCAGATGCTAACCAAGTTTCAAAAGATAAGATGAAAATTACATTCAATGGTTCAACTGAAACAAAAGCAAAAGTTGATGAACTAAATAATTCTTTGGTAAATGCATTGCCACTCAGAAATACACTTGCTGGATTAATGGGATTCACAACTAAATGAAGCGATGAATTAGTTGGTAGCACACCTGCACAACCATGACAGCTTGGTGCAGACAAGATGAAAGCAGGAGCATTTGCTACCTTAACAAACAAGGATAAGTTTGGAAATCTAGGTTTTGTTGATATGGTTCAAGATAAACCAGATGAAAATGGTAACAACGGAACATTCCACTTAAGAAAAATTGAACAATTTATTTTTGGTGTCAATGGAGATGACAATGGTCAAAAAGCCGCTTTAATTGCAAAGATTCAACAAGCGATGAAAGACAATAAACTCCATGAATTTGAAGATCAAGTATTTGCTCGTGCAAAATTCTTCTCTAATACTGCTGCTCCTACAACTGTTTCTGATGAACAAATCCGTAAAATTGTAAAACTTTATTTAGCTGGATTTGAAAACTTTGCTAAGATTTCAACTTTTGCTGATGATTTTATGTCATCTAAGATGCAAAAGAAAGATGGAACATTATCTGATGTTACCATTGCTACCACTAAAAATAACATTGATGAATACAATAAATCAATTTCTGTAAACTTTGTGTTTAATGTTCTAACATCAAGCAAAAAACTTCAAGAACAAGGATTAGGTATTCTACAAGTACAACCAACCAGATTTGATAACTCTAATCCAAACCTAAAAACTGTTTGATCAAATTGAAACGATAAAACTTTTGGTTCAGCAGAATGATACAGATCATTAGGTGATAAACTTCAAACACAAGATAAGTTTTTAAGTGCAATGGAAGATAAATTATCAGCTGATTATACTGAAACACTTAATGCAATAAATTCTGGTAACTTACCAGTTAGAGTAGTATTCAAATAATAAGTAAGCTAAATGTACAGTTATACTAAATATAAAATAAATATCGAAAAAAAACAGTTTTATATTTTATTAACACTATTAGCACTGCTTACAGCAGTGCTTCTTATATGGGTATTAATTCCATTCGGATATGGAATTAATACTGAATCGGTGCCTATTGAAATAAGAAGTGATGCAGATAAATTGAGCGAATTTGCAAAAAATCATGCCATCGCAACATTAGTTGCTTATATTGCAAATACCTTAGTTTTAGTTTTCTTTTTGATTTATTTACTACTTTTACGAAGTAAATTGAAAGCAGGATATATCTTTTTTACATGTTGGATTATTGTTTTTATTTTACTTACAGGTCTACCTTTTTTTAGGGGAACATCTTATATGAGTAACTTTCAAATAATAACAGGTACATTTATATCTATTTTCTCTTTTTCAACTGTTATTGCTTTATTTACATTCAGTATACAATATCATATTCAAAGAAAGCTTCATTATTATGAATGGGTTAAAATACACAAAGGAAAGGCAAGGTAATTTATGGAAAAATTAAAGCTGTACAACTGATACGGTGAATCATTCGATTCAATATTACCTCAGAGTGCCGGTAATCTTAAATCCTATAAAAAACAGATTAAAAATGTCTTCTTAAGAACACAAGATCGTATTAATAACCAACAAAAAATAGACAAAGATTTGTTCTTACGAGCAAGGACAAAACTACAAGACAACCTAAAACGCGAATTAAATTCGCACAAAGTTGCTTACAAAAACAAGATAATAGTTCTTAAAGATTCTATTAAGAAATTATCCTTTTGTACCTCTTCGATTTCTTTGATAAATTTTGAACTTAAAAAAATTAATGCACAACTAAAAGACATTAAATCATATGCAAATGATTTTGTTTATTCATTAACAAAATCTGCTGATGATTTAGAAATTAAAGTTGAAAGTATTAAAAAACTACAGACTTCAACTCGTCTTTCAGAAGTGCAAACATTTAAAAAATACACTATCTTTTCTATTCTTAAACTTTATCTAAAACATGTTAAAGATACAGAATTTGATATCGAAAAAATACATAATTTATTGCTACCTAACGAACTTGCATATATCCAAAGATTAGGAGATTCAGCAAAAACATTCTTTAAAAACTTCTATGAAAATTTAGAGAAACAAAGATTAAGTTTATTTGCTCTTCGTCAAGAATTAAAACGTCAATATGAATCTACATATACTTTACAAAAAGAGTTATATACAAAAGAAAAAGAAAATATTATTCTTGAAAACAGACAAAAAATCCTACAAATCGAATATGAATACACAAGTAAACTGCAAGAACGAAAAAGTCAAGCTAAACAACAAAAGTTGCTTTCGTTAGAAAAAATAAAGCAACAACAAGAACAAATTTTATCAACTGAGGTTGCTAATAAAGCGATTGTTAAAGAAATTGTTGATAAATCAAATTTAGAAGTTATAAAAATTAAGCAATGATATAGATCAATTAAACCATTTTTTAAAGAACGAGCAAGATTGCAAAATTATAAAGACTTATATTCATTACTTTCAAAAAACTTCAATAACTTACCAAAAATTGATTTTAGCATAAAAAACCTAGATTTAAAAGGTTTAAAAGTTAAAAATAACAAAATTCTTAATATTCTTAATGCTTATCAAGTAACCAATGATTATCCTTTTGTTAATATCGCTTTAAAAGAATATTTAAATTTTATTAATGTTTTAAGAGTTCAAAATGAATTTTCAATATTGTTAAAATCCCAATATAAAAATCTGCTTGCAGATGCAAAAGTTAAATATACATATGAAGGTGAATTTCACAAGGTAGAATCAAAAGCATTAAGAGAAAAGTTTATTGATTATCGACTTACTCGCATTAAATATTGCGAAGAACGGATTAAATCAAAGGTTTCTTTATATAATCTTAAACACTTATCAAATCAAAACCAAAACGGTTCTGAATCTACGAATCTAATGGCTGTAATTGATAATCTTATCCAAAAACTAAATAATAAAGATGTCAATCCAAATATTAATAAACAAGAAAAACCTATAACTGAATATCAAGCAGAGAAAAAAGTTTTTGCTTCATCCAAAAAACTTTATAAGAAAACTTATAAAGAAAATATAGCAGCTTTAAAAGCAAAAATTAAGACAAAAGAAATTACTAAGGTAGCTTTCAAAAACAAGAAAATCGAATACAAAATCGACTATAAAGAGGCTGTTACAGAAGCAAAATTAAAATCAAAAGTTTTATCTAACAAAGAAATTTTGAAAACTTCATTTTGACGTGAATTCGCTGAAATGCGAGTTAATTCAAAAATATATGATAGCAAAATTAATGAAGCACAAAAATCAATACCAATTGAAACAATGAAAAATTTCAGATGACTTGCTTTAGTGCTTGGATTTATTTTCCCTGGTCTTTCTGAATTATTGTTCTTTAAACAATACATAAAAGGAATTTTACTTAGTTTAGGAAGCATCTTTTTATGAGCACTAATTGTTCCATTTTCATTTGGTGCTTACTGAGATAAAATGGGTGGAATTCCTGGTTTTAGCGACTTAGGAGCAGGCAAATTTAACCATGCAGAAGGTATTTTAACAGATGCTCGGATATACTTATTTGGTGGTGTTATAAGTGTTATTTTGATGGTAATAGTCATAATATACTTTGCTACATCATCGCTTAGTAGTTATCGGGTAGCAAAAAACTTAGAATATGGTTCTCGTCCAAGTAAATGATCACATACCAAAAGATGAATTTCGACAGGTGGATATCCCTGAGTGATCTCTATTTTAGGTTGAGTATTAATGCTTTTTGTGGTAGCTACACCTATTATTACATCAGTGCTTGTTTCATTTACTAACTATGGTTTTGAGCACTATGCTCCGGCACAAACTGTTAACTGAGTAGGGCTTAAAAACTGAGGATATTGATGAGTATTTCGTAACACTGGTATCTTTAGTGGTTTAGGACGTGTATTTTATTGAACAGCAATATGGACAGTCTTTTCAACCTTTATCCCTATTTCACTTGGTATTATAATCGCAATTTTAACAAATAACCAACGCATTAAGTTTAAAAAAATATTTAGACTTATTTATATTTTACCATGAGCTATTCCAGCATTCGTTACTTTATCATTTCTTAGATCATCATTTCAAGGTGGTGAAGTTGGATACATTAACAAAATAATGTTATCAATCGGACTACTAAAGGAGCCACGTAACTGATTAGGTGAAATCGGTACTGCTCGTGTATTGGTAATCGTGGTGCAAACATGAATTGCTTATGCATTTATCTTTATGCTTGTAACTGGTAATTTACAATCTATACCAAAAGATATTTATGAAGCAGGTGCTGTTGATGGAGCAAAAGGAAGACAACTATTCTGACATCTTACCTTACCATCGCTTCTTATTTCAATTGCACCGATGCTAATTGGTCAATTTGTTGGAGCATTTAATAATTTCACTACAATTTCTATTTTCACTGGTGGTGGGCCAAACTTTGCTAAAGCATCTGCATTCAATGAAGCATCAACTGATATTATTATTTCATTTGTCTTCAAAATCGCACAAGGAGCAACCAACATCCCAGGTGACCAAGCATTTGCTGCTGCCTTAACAACCTTTGCTGCTCTTATTTCAATTGCTATTGGTGCAAGAGGGTTTATTAAAACTATGTCAAGGAGAGATTAATGTTCGAAAAATGAAAACGCAAAAGATTTTATCAACATACCTTTGATAAAGTAAAAGTTCCGTATAAAAAATTAACTCCTAGACGAATTAATTTTAACGAAACTGACACCAAACCTTTAACACCACTTGAAATATTCTGATTATTCTTTAACTACTTATTCTTAATCTTTTGAGCAATAATTATTCTCTTTCCAATAGTTTCATTAATTATTTCAGCATTCAATGTAAATAATGAGCGTGTAGTTGCTGTTGTTCCATTTAAATTTGGTTGAGACAACTTCTCTTACTTATTTACCAGTCCTCGTAGCGACTTTTTGATTTGGTATAAAAATACCATCATAATTGCTGTTTTAACTATGGTGATATCAACTGTCGCTGTGGCATTAAATGGTTATGCATATTCCAGATTTAAATTCGCTGGATCAAAAAATTCATTAATGATAATTATGATGTTACAACTGATTCCAGCAACAACTGCTATTATTTCGCTTTTCTTATTGGTTCGTTTGGGTAATAGCATTGGGATACCATCAATATTTATGTTAGTTATTATTTATTCTGGTGGAGCTATTTCAGCAAATACCTTTATGCTTAAGTCCTACTTAGATACAGTATCAAGTGAACTTGATGATTCAGGTAAAATCGATGGATGCAGCAACTGAGGATTATTCTTTAAAATTTTAGTTCCTGTTATTCGTCCTGCACTTATTATGGTGGCTTTATGATCGTTTTTAACACCATTTACTGATGTTATCTTACCTAAATTCGTACTTGCTGATTCAAAAGAAAAAACCTTAGCTGTTGGACTAGACCAATTCTTATCAGCTGAACCAAAACATGTTAATGCAGGAGCATATGCAGCTGGTTCGATTCTTGCCTCTATCCCTGCATTTGCATTATTTATGTACTTACAAAAATACATTGTCGGTGGTCTTTCAGATGGAGCTGTGAAAGGATAATATGTTTTTTAAAAAGAAAAAAGACACAAATAATTCTGTTGTAACAGAAGATAAATTAGATGATACAAGCGGTTTTGAAACCATCGATATTGACGCACTTGTTTCTGAAGTAGGTGAAATTTATGAATCAAGCAATGGTGCTGATATCAAATTAGTTAATATTTCAAAAAAATATGAAGGAAACGAAAAATATACACTTGAAAATATTAACTTAGATATTAAAGCTGGAACATTCTGCATCTTTTTAGGACCTTCAGGATGTGGAAAAACAACTTTATTAAGGATGATTGCTGGATTAAATTCAATTACTAAAGGTGATTTATTATTTAATAACAAAAGATATAACAACCTTTTACCTAATGAACGTAATATCGCAATGGTGTTTCAATCTTATGCTTTATACCCACATATGAATGTTTACAACAACATTTCATTCGGATTAAAAATCGCTCGTGAACGTAAGGATGTCATCGATCGTCGTGTTAAAGATGTCGCAAAAATTTTACGTATTGATGACTACCTTTACCGTAAGCCCCGTGATTTATCAGGAGGACAACGCCAACGTGTAGCTATTGGTCGTGCAATTGCTCGTAAACCACTTGTATTCTTGATGGATGAACCTCTTTCTAACTTGGATGCTAAATTGCGCGAAAGTATGCGTCGCGAAATAGTTAACATTCATCGTATGTTAAATACCACAAGTATTTATGTTACTCATGACCAACTCGAAGCGATGACAATGGGTGATCAAATTGTTGTTTTTAACGATGGAAAAATCCAACAAAATGGAAAAGGTAAAGATTTATACTTTAAACCTGCTAATATTTTTGTTGCTAAATTTATCGGTTCACCTACAATGAATACTTTTGATGCTATATATAAAGATAATTTATTGGTATCTAATGATCAAAAAATTCAAATTAAACTTGATACAGAAACAGCTGCATTATTAAAAGAAAACCAAAAAGTAGTTGCCGGTTTTCGTAGTGAAGACCTAAAAATAAGTTATTCCAATGCTGAAAACCGTGTGTTAGGTAAAATTGCAAATATTGAATTAATCGGTAAAGATCAATTAGTCACAGTGCGGATTAATGAAGATATTGAATTTATTGTTAATGCTTCTAACTCTGAAGAATTTGAATTATATTCACATGTTTATGTTGAATTTATCGTATCTCGCATCCACTTATTTGATAGTCAAAGCGAAGAAAGAATTAACTAATGCATAAGTATTTTGATACTAAAAACAACTATTTAGAACGTAAAATTTATTTAGCAATTATTTCTGTGTTTTTAGCAATTGTAATAATTTTGCAAGCAACCTTATACACTCGCTTTTATGCACAAATTCAACTTGAATATAACTACATTTTAAACAGCGATACAGCAGCCGGATTTACCCCTGCACAAGTTTATGCTAACTCACCTTCATATCAGTTAAAAGAAGTCTTTTGAAGTTTAAATTCAATCAGTATTTTTCTTTCATTGGTTGCTTTATTAACCTTGATTTATATGCAAGTTATGTTATATAAAAATAAATCAAATTCCGATAAAACATTTATTTACTTATTTGCTTTGATACCTGCTATCTTTATAGCTTTGTTCTTTATAAATGCTTTACAACCAGATCAAACATTTAAAAATAATTACACACTTATTATAACTGATAATGCAAAATCATATACACCAATTCAAACAGGAGATTTACCTAGAATCAATTATACAACATCATGAATTGCTATGATTTTAGCATTTATATGTATTGTTTTAATAATAGTTGCTAAGAAAAGATACGGATTTGTTAAAAAAGATAAAATTTTAGCAGCCAAAGCTCATGATACACAAAAGTTAAAAGTTGAAATTAATGCTTTATTAAACAATTCAAAATAATATTTACCAAGGGTTTCCCTTGGTTTTTCTTAACCTGTCAAGTTTATACAAAAATTATTAATCCATTATGATATCATTTATTCCTATGAAATCTTTTAGTAAAACTTTTTACAAGTTATATTATTCATATTTGCTTAAAAAACAACCTTTTAAAACTGCTGCATCATGAGATAACAATCGCGTCGATTATGAATATCATACAGACTATAAAAATCTGTTTTTAACTGCTCCAAAGGCAAAGAAGTTAAAAAATTACAAAAATACCAACATAATTTATCAAGTTTTAATATATAACTTTGCTGATGGAAATAATGATGGAATCGGGGATTTTATCGGTTTAAAAGATAAAATTGAATATATTAGCAACCTCGGAGTCGATCAAATCTGATTAAGCCCAATCCATCCTGCGTCAAGTTATCACGGCTATTCTGTTATTGATTATTGCAATGTTGATTCACGATTGGGTGGCATGAATGCTTTTATTGATTTTTTAAACATAGCACATGAACACGGAATCAAAGTTTCTTTAGATATGGTATTCAATCATACTTCTTATGAACATCCTTGATTTCAAGCAGCACTTGCTAATGATGGATACAGTGACTTTTATCGTCTTGATATAAATTTATATGATTCAGATGTTAAAGTTGATAATGAGAAAATAAAAAGCAAATATCCCTTTACCACAGATATAAATGCAACTAATCGAACCTACTTAGCACGTTTTTCTTACGGGATGCCTGATTTAAATTTAGATAATTATAAAGTTATTGAACAACTGATTCATATTCAAAAATTTTGAACAGCTGTTGGTGTAGATGGATTTCGTTACGATGCTTTTGCAGAATATTATTCAAGTGAAATTGAAACTAAAAACAATTTTAATGAAGCAAAAATTTTTCACCTTCTAAGGGATGCATCAAAACAAATTACTGATGCAGAAAACAGAGAAGAAGTATTTATGATGGGTGAGTGAGTTAATTCAGATGCTGTCAAAGGGTTAATGTATTTAAAGGATGCAGATGGTAACATCGGGTTAGATACAATCTATGATGGTGGAAAATTTTTCAGACACAATCCAGATGTTAGAATTGAATATAATCAACTAAAAAATATGTTAATTGAATATCAAAATACATCGCAAAAAGCTAAATGAATCCCGTTTTTAGATAACCATGATGTGCGTAGATGACTTGAAGTATATCGCAGTCAAATCAGTAAGAAAAAATGATATAAATTTAACGATAATCTTACAACATCAGAAAAAGAAGCACTAAATATTGCATTATTTGTGCTTTTAGCATTACCTGCCACACCTATTATTTATGCAGCAGATGAACTTTATTATTATTCAACTAGATATTATGGTGATCCTACCTTAAGAGAACCAATGAAATGGGAAAATAATACTTATAACTGCTTTATTTATGATCCGAAAGTAAAAGAAAGTTTTGGAGATCATATAATGTTTACATCAGCACTTAATTTAGAAAGCGCTGATGTGCAAAGCAAACAAGGACAAGCATACAAACTAATTCAGTTTATGGCAAAACTAAGAAAACATTATCCATTTTTATCACTAACAGATGCTGATACGATAGCAAATCCTTATGATTTTGTTGATACAGTTGATTATAGTAGTGTTATAATCCGAAAAGACTTAGGACAACAAAAAGAATACTTATTATTTGCTTTTTGTAACTATCAACATAAAAAACTTGATTTATTAAAAATTTCTCGTAATTATAACTTTGAACAAATTTTGCTATATAAAGCAAAAAACGAATCATGAAGAATCTGAATCGAACAAGGTGGATATGTTATTTTCAAGTTAATTAGAAAATAATTTTATTTTGTTAAAATATATTTATGAAAAAGAATAGTCCAGTTAAGTATCAAAAAGACACAAATGAAAAAACAAACCTTAATCAAACCAAGACTAATAATTTGATTAAGTATTTAATTGATTTAATTTCGACTAAAAAAATTCCTATAAATATGATTATGCCTTCTGAACATCAACTTATGAATCGATTTAATTGTTCACGTTCTGTTGTGGTATCTGCTTATCAGAAACTTTTTTCTATTGGTGCAATTTACTCTATTTCAAAACGTGGCCACTTTGTAGCAGAAAATTTTCATAACCTAATTAAACCTATAAGTTATTTGATCGGGGTTGATAGAATTCTTGGCAGTGAAACTAAGGAAACCTTGCCGAATTGATTTAAAGATAAAAATATTATTTTTACCGAAGGACATCGTTCTTTTAAAATGAACTATCAAAAGGCAGGTGAGATTATTGCTGAAGGTGATATATATGTTTCTACTAAAAACATTGATGAATTCGAACCTATTGATACTAGAACACCAATTATCAACATTCTAATTGATCGACATAGTCTAAAAAATATTGTTTATGAATTAAAATATGAAAAAGTAAATAAATTTGGTGTTGATAACATGGTTGTTATTGCTTTTTGAGGTTATGACAGCGATAGCATTTGTATAGCGGGAAAATATTATATAAAACCCGAACATTTTAAATTCTATCATCAAGAATTTTCATTATATGTATAATTTTTAAAATAAAATTTATTTTTTTCTTGCTCTTAGTAATAAAAGAAATTTGATTTATTGAAAAAAAGTTAAAAACTAGCACATTTTTTATGCTGTTTTTAATTTTTTTATTATATTTTAGGTGCATAAAATTATCTCTTTGATATGTCAAGAAAATTATTAATTTATACCTAAAAAAGACAAAATAAATTTATAATATCGCATATGAATATTAAGAATAAAAACAAAAGGTTTTATGCAGATTTTGATGAAAAATATGCATATAAAAAACCTGATTTAGGAATTAAATTTTTAGACTCTCATATTCAACTAAAACTTTGACAGCCACTTGCTCAAAGAGTCGAAGTGATGCTCTATGATAGTAATTTAAAATTTGTTCAAAAATTTGATTCATTAAAAATAGACACAGTTTGAAAAACACAAATACCATTACATTTTGAAGGATATTTTTATCAATATAAAATTTGACAGCCAGATGGTAGCATTACAAATGCTTTAGACCCATATGCTATTTCATTAGCTGCATTTGATTGAGAAGGTAAAGAAGATAAAGTAGGTTATGGAGCATTGGTTAATATAAATTCAAAAAAAGCAGGTTCTGTTCCTAAAAAACTCGCTACCGAACTTAATAATAGCACCGATGCATTAATTTATGAGTTACATGTTCGTGACTTTACTAGTTTAAAAAGTCAAAAAGAGTTTAAAAGTAAACTAGGGACATTTAATGCTCTATTAGAAGCAGATTTATTCTCATATGTCAAAAAACTCGGTATCACACACGTGCAGTTTCTACCTATTCATAGCACATATGCATTAAATGAAAATAACCAAAACATTCTTAAAAAAGGACAAGGAAGTGGATGAACCACTAATTACAACTGAGGATATGATCCTCATAATTATTTTGCAATAAATGCTCAATACAGCAGTAATCCTAAAGATCCATATGCAAAAATCGCTGAATTTCGTAATTTAGTTTCAAATGCACATAAAAAAGGAGTTGGAGTTATTTTAGATGTTGTCTATAATCATATGATGACTAACAACATCTATGATAATGTTTTACCTGGTTATTATTATCGAGATAATGCTAAGGTTAAACCTGTTACATATCCACCCCTTGCTGATGAAAGATATATGGTAAAACGAATTATTTTAGATTCGCTAAAATATTTTGTCGAAGAATTCGGAGTTGATGGTTTTCGTTTCGACCTTTCTTGCTTTATGCATGCTGAAACATTTAATGAAATTGCTAAGGAACTGCGTAAAATAAATCCAAAACTTATCTTACACGGTGAAGCCTGAAGATGTGGTGATTTAAAACATGACATCAGCTACATCAAAGGAGTAACCGGAAATGACATTGCTTTTGGATACTTTAACGATTCGGTTCGTAATGCTATCAAAGGTGATGAACACTCAGAATATGCATCTGGCTTAATTTCAAAATTTGATATGGAACTATTTCGTCAATATGTAACAAGTATTGTAGGTGGTATTAAGGATTACAATTTTGGAAATATATATTATTCAAAAGACCCGTATGCTCTTTTTGCTAACGATATTTCAGTAAATTTAGCTTATGCAGCATGTCACGATGGTATGACTTTATGAGATAAAATTAACACTACAACTAAGGATTTAACATTAATTCAGCGTATTGAAATGTATCGACAAGCTTTAATGATGACAATATTTACTCAAGGAAAACAACTTGTTTTAGCCGGAACCGAACTTCTTCAAAGTAAACCCTGTGATATATCAGGAAGCGAAACTGATCGCTGTGTGGTATCAACCTATGATGATTTTAAGTATTATCCAGATAAGTCTGCATACCAGTCAAATTCATATAAAACAACTGACTACACCAACGGAATCAAATGAAAAAACCTAAAGAATCCAAAAGTTGAAAAATATGCTTTTGAGTTCTTTAAAAAATTAAATAAATACCGTAATAAAACTCCATTTTTTAGACTCCATAGTAATAGATTAATCAACCAATGTCTTAAATTTATTGATGTTGATACCTTAAAAAAAATCATAATTTTTAAAATAACTTATCAAAAACAAGTTATTCAGGTAATTCATAACTTCTCTGATGAAGAATATACCTATGACAAAGACTTAAAAGTTTTATTCAACTCAAAAATTGAGTATAAAAATGGTATTTTATCACCACACTCATCAGTATTATTAGAGGTAAGAAATGATAAAACTGCAAGATAAAATTATTTACCAAATTTTCCCTAGATCGTTTTATGATGCGAATAACGATGGAGATGGGGATTTACAAGGGATTATCACAAAACTTCCATATCTACATAAATTAGGAATAAATGCTATTTGATTATGTCCAACATATGACACTAACTTCGTCGATGCTGGTTACGATGTGCTTGATTATAAATCAGTATGAAAACAATTTGGTACCTTAGAAGACTTTAGATTAATGTCATCAAAAGCCGCAGAATATGGAATTGATATTATTATGGATATTGTGCTAAATCATGTCTCAAATGAACACCAGTGATTTAAAAAAGCCTGTGAATCGGTTGAAAACGTTGAACATAACTACTTTATTTGAAGAGAAAAACTTACCGATGAAGAGGCAAAAGCACAAAGTATTTTTGGTGGTTCTGCATGAGAATATGTTCCAAGTGTTCAAAAATACTACTTTCACTTATTTTCAAAAGAACAAGTTGATTTAAACTGAGCACACCCAAATACCATTGATGCAATGTCTGATGTTATAGATTTTTGATACAATTTAGGTGTTCGTGGTTTTCGACTTGATGCTATTAAACATGTAGCAAAAACCTTTGATAATGTTGCTGCTAACCCTTATTTTGCTTGATGTGATGGAGCAGTTGAATATCTTAAAAAATTCAATGAACAA
Source organism: Mycoplasma sp. 394 (assembly GCF_054353895.1). Lineage (NCBI taxonomy): Bacteria > Bacillati > Mycoplasmatota > Mollicutes > Mycoplasmatales > Mycoplasmataceae > Mycoplasma > Mycoplasma sp. 394. Next base: position 108,555 of record NZ_JBTHHL010000003.1, read on the forward strand.
GCATTTAAAAACAAACCAGATGCATACACATTAGGGGAAGCTTCAGGAATAACAGCAGATGAATTATTAGAATATGCAAAAGGTGATAATCAAGTTTCACAAAACTACTTCAATTTTGCTTGATGATGAATCGGTTGAGGTAGAAAAACAGGCAGAAATGGATACGATGCTAATTGAGACTATAAAGAGTTTGTTTATCAGCAACAACCTTTTCAACATAATAATAACATTACAACACAAATGTTTACCAATTTCCTATCTAACCACGATACATCACGTAGCATTTCTAGATGGGGAGATGAAGGTATTTTTCATAGCGAAGCAGCCAAATCTCATGCTCTAATGCTTTTTGCTTTAAAAGGTATTCCTTGCATTTATTATGGTGAAGAAATTGGTTTATTAAATACTCATTTTGATAACAGATCTCAATTCCGTGATTGCGATATTGAAAATGGATTCGCTGATTTAGTAGATAAAAATAAAATTTATAGCGAATCAGAGTTTATCAAATATCTAAATATCAATTCACGCGATGCAGGAAGATCGCTAATGCAATGAAACAAGCAAACTAATGCCGGATTTAATGCAGGTTCAAAACCTTGAATCAATTTTGGTAGAAACAGTGAACATATCAATGTTGAAACTGCATTAGCAGATGCAAATAGTATTTTTTACTTTTATCAAAACCTTATTTCAATGCGTAAAACAACATATAGAGATGTTTTTGTATTAGGTTCTTCACATCTTAAAATTACTTACAGCGGACTTATTAAAATCGTTCGCGAGTATCAAGACACAAAATTAATTGCATATTTAAATGTTACAAACAAAGAAATTTTTGAACAAATCGATACAGGACAACAAATTTTATCAACATATAGTGATAATAAACCAATAACAAACACATTTCGTCCTTACGAATCTGTATTAATCAAAGTTAATTAAGGAAAACATGGATTTTTTAAAATACGATTTAGAGAAAAAACGGATTAGTCAAATTAAATTCAACCGTTCAGTAACTGCAAAAACTGAAAGCATCTTTGCATTAGGTAACGGATATATGGGAATACGGAGCGCAGACGAAGAAAGAGCATCATATAACAAAGAAGACTTTTTTGTTAACGGGATGTTTAATAAAGATACCAAAGACGATTCGCCTGAGTTAGTAAATTTAGCAGATTTAATGACTACTCCTATTATCATTAACGGTATAACTTTTGATGTTAAAAACCGTGACGAGTATAATAAAACACTTTACATTCGAGAAGGTTTTTTAAAACGTAAGATCTTATTAGAACGTGATCACGGAAAATACTGTTTTATTTTTGAACGTTTTGTTTCTAGAAATGATCCGAATGTTTATGCACAAAAAATTAAGATTAAAGTTTTAGAAACAACTGATAATAAAGATATAGAAATTATTATCAAACCTGCTATTAATGCACAAGTCACCAACTCTGGAACTCAACATTTTGGGGAAGGTGCAAAAACCCGAATCACTACTGAATCACTGCAAATGGAGCAGTGTACTACACTTTCTAAGCGTTGAGCAGTTCATAACCTTATCACCAAACTTTATTTAAATGGTGAGTTTATTAGGGGTGGAAATGACGACTATGTTATCGAAATGAAGCGTCGCTATGTAGGTTTTAAAATCAAATTAAATGCTAAAGCAGGCGATGTAATTGAACTAGAAAAATTAATGTCGGTTCATACATCAGTTGATAGCAAAAATTCATTATTACCGAAAAAAGTTGTTCGTGAAAATGCAAATACAAAACATCAGCAACTACTTAATAAATCATATGAAGAACTTAAAAATGAATCAATTGAAAAAATGCATTCTCAAGTTTGAAAAGAGTTCTTTGTCAAAATCGAAGGCGATGAAGAAAGCAAATACGATTCACTCGCTCTTGATTTTGCAATCTTTCATCTAAACGGGTTTGTACCTAGACATTCAACAAACTTAAATGTGGGTGCTAAAGGACTTTCAGGTGAAGGTTATCAAGGACATACATATTGAGATACCGAGTTCTTTATTAATCCAATTTATTTATTCAATCGAGCTAAAGTTGCTCGAAACTTACTAACATATAGATATAAAGGCATTGAAGGGGCTCGTGCAAAAGCAAGAGAAATCAAAGAAAGACCTCAAGAAAGTAATTTAAAAGGGGCACAGTTCCCTTGAGAAATGGCATGACCAACTGATGGCGAGGTATGTCCATATTGAGGTCAAGCTGATGTGATGACCGGTAAACAAATTCCCATCGCTTCACGTCGTCAAGAAATTCATGTTTCAGCTGATGTTGCTTTTGCAGTAAATCAATATTATAAAATTACTGGTGATGAAAAATTCATGGAACAAATGGGATATGAAATGATTATCGATACAGCTATTTTCTATGCATCACGTGCTGAAAAACAAAGTGATGGAAGTTATCATATTCTAGATGTAATGGGTCCAAATGAATATAAAGGAAATATTGATAATAGTGCTTATATCAATATGTTAGCCAAGTTCAATATTGATTTAGCTTTAAAATATATAAATTTATTAAAAAAGAAAAAACCTTATTGATGAGCTATTATTAAATCAAAAATTCCTTACCCAATTAATGTAACAAAACTTAAAGAAGTTTCAGAAAAACTCAAGCAACAAAAACCAAATGAGAATTTAGTTATCGCTGAAAATGACCAGTTTTTACAACTACATCGTGGTAATGTTCTACCATTTCAGATGTTAGGTGATGCAGGCAAAAAACTATTTAACACCCAAGAAGGAAATGCGTTACTTTCTTGTCAACTTGTTAAACAAGCCGATGTTATTTTGCTGTTAAACATCCTACCACATTTATATTCTAAAGAAATAAGAAAAGCGAATTTTGATTTTTATGAACCTGTTACAACACACGATTCATCGCTGTCTCCTGTTACATATACCATCGAAGCAGTAAGATTGAAAATGATTGAAAAAGCCTACCAGTTATTTAAATATGGAATCAATGTGGACTTAGGTCCTGCAATGCATACATCCGATGCAGGAATTCATGCTGGTTCATTAGCTGCAATTTATCATATGATTGTTTTTGGTTTTGGAGGTTTAAATTGACATAATGATGCATTGCATCTAGAACCACTACTTCCAAAAAATTGAAGTAAACTTACATATCGTTTTAAATACCAAAATGCTGCATTTGAAGTTGTTTTAAATCAACAAAACTTTAGCATTAGAACAATTTTAGATACTAAATTTAACGGTTATATCTGAATCAATGGACAAAAAAGAAATATAAATAAAAATCCACAAACTTTCGAGGTTATCCATGATTAAAGGAATAATTTTTGATCTAGATGGGGTGATTACTGATACAGCAATTTTACACTATCAATCTTGAGCAAAAGTTGTTAAACAATTTGATATCGATTATACTTTTGCAGATAATGAACTTTTGCGTGGCTTACCACGCATCGAAACCTTAAAAGCTATTTTAAAACTTAAAAAACCAAGCTTGCAGCTAAATAATTCAAAATTACTAGAAGTAAGTGAACAAAAAAATTTGTTCTATAAAGAACTTTTGCAAACACAAATTAATGAAAAATCCATTTTACCAGGGATAACAAAATTTTTATCCGATGCAAAAAATAAAAATTTAAAACTTGCTATTGCATCAAGTAGTTATAATGCCCCTACTATCTTGGAAAAATTAGGTATTATCAACCTTTTTGATTACATTGTTTATCCGGGAGATATCAAGAACGGTAAACCTGCACCAGATATCTTTATTAAGGCTGCAGTAGGTTTATCCTTAGATGTAAGTGAATGCTTCGGAATCGAAGATGCAGTTGCTGGAATTCAAGGGATTAAAGATGCAAAGATGAAAGCTGTTGCAATCGCAGCAAATGCAGAAGAATTTAAAAATGCAGATATTGTTTTAACATCTACATCGCAATTAAATTTAGATACTATTTTAGCAAAATTCAACTAACAGACATATGTCTGTTTTTATTTGCTTATAGGCAAATAAATTATTTTCTTTTCTTATACTTTTGTTTTTCACCTAAAATATGACATCTGCGACAGCGTGCTTCATATTCGCTATCACCTAATACATTTAACTCGTTATTCACATCCTTACGAAATGAAAAGGCCGCATCAGATTTACATTGTAAACATACCGCTTTTAACTTACATATATCATCTGCGATCGCAAGTAAACCAGGCATAACTCCGAACGGACGTCTTAAAAAATCCATATCCAATCCACTTACAATTACTCTAACTCCACTTAATACTAATTTATCGATAACTTCAAAAATTCCATCATCTAAAAAATTAGTTTCATCGATTGCAACAGCTCGATATTCAGGATTTCAGTGATCAATAATATCTTTTGATTGCTTAATAACAATTGCTTTAGTTTTTGCTCCTGTGCGACTTACAATTTTATTTTTATCAAATCTAGTATCAAAATGTGGTTTAAATACCATTGTTTTTACTTCTGCTATTTCTAGAATTTTAAGTCTTTTAAGTAATTCTTCAGTTTTACCTGAAAACATTGGTCCAGTAATTACTTCTAAGGTTCCTTCTGGTCTTTTTAAGTTCATTCTTCCTTTCAAGTGTGTTATATCATTATAAAACTTTTATAAAATTCCTAAATATCTTTTATCAAATTTTGATAAAATTTTCAAGAAAGGAAAAAAGATGAAACATAAAAAGAAAATTTGAGCATTTTCTGCCGCTACTTTATCGTTAGTTCCAGTTGCCGCTGCTGTTTCTTGTGGTTCAGGTGAAAAAACAAAAGCAACCGAATCTAGCAAAAAAAATAATTTGATAAATGCAATTTTAACAGAAACTAAAAAAACTTATAACTTTATAGAAAGCAAAGAAACTGAAGCAAAAACTGAGATGCAAAATAAGTTAAAAGATGTAGCAGATGATGTTGTTGCAGATACATTAGCATTTTACCAAGAAACTATTCATTTAGACAAAAATACTCCAGACTATACAGCAAAATATGCTGCAGCAGATGCAAAATATCCAAAAAGTAATGCTACTTTATTAGAGCAATTACAAAACATTGCTAAGGGAAAAGGAACTGCAAAAAGTTCAGAACCACAAAATTAATAGAAGTAGCGATGAAAATATTAATTCAGTAGATTATCTAAATTAAGATGATTTAGATAATTTTTAATTATGAAACTTTTTCAAAAACTTTTTTATCTATCAGTAAGATAAAAAAAGTAAAATGAATAATTTTTATAATTAATTTTAATCAACTTTTTTAATTAATTGCTAGTTTTGCATTTGTTTTTTTGCTATACTTAAAAACTACAGGAGGAAAAATGGTAATAGGAATTAGTGGGATGATAAGTAGTGGAAAAAGCACATTATCCAAAAAATTAAATGAACATTATAAAACATCTGTTATTTTAGATGAATTTGATAAAGATGATATAGTTTTCAATACCTTTTTAAAATGATTGTATGAAAAGAAACCTAACTTAACAATGGCTTTACAAACTTATGTTGTGGAAAATCATACAACTAAACTACAAGAGTTATTTACAGAATTTGCTGCAAAACATAACGATTTAAAAAATAATCACTTAATCTTAGATCGCTTTAGCATTGAACATTATATTTTTGCACATGTAAATTTGAAAGTTAAAGGAAGAAATTATTTAAAAGGTTATGATGCTTTATTTGAACATATGATTACAGATGAAGAAATTCCAGATTTAGCAATTTATTTAGATATGAGTTATGAAACCTTTGAAAAGCGTTTATTTGAACGGGGTCGTGAAGTTGAAATAAATAATTATGAGCTGAACAAAGACTACTTTAAAAACCTTTATAGGGTGTATAAGGACTTGTTTATCAAGCAAGCTGATAAATATCATCTAAATTATGTTATTGTTGATACCAACAACCTTACAGAAGCAGAAGTTTTAGCAAAAGCAATTGAAATCATTGATAATTTTGATTTATCAAAAGCAAAAGAGCGAGTATGAAAATAGCAATTAGTGGAATGATTGGATGTGGTAAATCAACACTCAGCAAACAACTTGCTAATCATTATCAAAATTCAATGTTATTAGAAGAACTAGATTCCAATGATGATGTTTTTAATACTTTTTTAGAATGAATTTATCAAAAATATCCTAATATCGATATTGCATTTCAATCATACATCATTGAATCTATTTCGGAAAGATTTAAGAATGCTGAAGCAGAATTTTTAAAAAATCATAATCATAAATGACACCATATCTTCTTAGATCGCTTTAATGTTGAACATCATATCTTTGCAACAGTTACACTTGAGCAAAAACCAACAAAGTATCTAAATGCATTTAATGCTTTGTTCGATTATATTATAGATTTAAAAGATAACCCTGATTTAGCAATTTTTTTAGATGCTGATTTTGATGTAATTAAAAATCGCATCCTAAAAAGAGGTAGAGATGTTGAAATTAAAAACTTTGATTTGAATATAGATTATTTTAAAAGATTACATCAGTTATATCGTCCTTTGTTTGAACAATTGGTGCAAAAATATAATATTCCTTATAGAATAATTAATACAAATGATTTAGATGACCATCAAGTGTTAAAAGAAGCAACAAAAATTATAGATCGATTTGTTGATGAAAAATAGATATTATTTGATATCTATTTTTGTCTATTTAAAAATTGATATTTTTAAATATAATTATAAAAAGAAAGGATAGAAATGGACAAAAAAGTACCTAGTTTGAGGTTTAATGGATTTGAAGATGAGTGAGAACAAGATGCTTTTGGAAAAATTTTATTTCGTGTAGATGAGAGAGGTTTTGCTTATCTACCACTTTTAACCGCATCAATTAATTACGGGATGATACTAAAAGATTCCAAAAAGAAAGTTAAATCACTTGAGAGTTTTAAAAGGGTTCTACCAAACGACTTTGTTTTGCATCTTTCGTCTTTTAATAGTGGTTTAGCCTTTTCTAAATTTGAAGGACTTACATCGCCCATTTACAATGTTCTAAGATTTAGAAATCTAGATAAACATCATCCAAATTTTTGAATGTATGTCTTCAAAAGTAGTGAGTTCATAAATTCTCTTGTTCCTTTAACTTACGGATTAAGACAAGGAAAAAATATTAATTTAAATGAGTTAGAAAAGAATTTGTTAAAAACTACATCAAAGCATGAACAACAAAAAATCTCTCATCTTTTCAATTCCTTAGACTCCTACCTTTCACTTCATAAGCGAAAATATGACTTTTTAAAGAACATTAAGTCAACTTTACTATCTAAAATGTTTCCTGATCAAAACTCAAAATTTCCTAATATTCGTTTCTCTGGATTTACTCACGCTTGAGAACAAGAGCTTTTGGGAGATATGATGTATAAATATTCA